>JAYWCY010000502.1:0-7707 GCA_043780175.1 Chitinophagales bacterium | reverse complement strand
CTTTCCCTTGTATTCCATTACACTTGCACGTACATCTACATAAATAATGGTACCATCTTTTTTTAGGTGCTTGATTGCTTTTTGAGAAAATTCTTTTTTTTGCTGATATGTTTGCTGTACAATGGTAATAAGATCAATATCGTTTTTAGGCTTTATGTCTAAAACGTTTAATTGTAAAAATTCTTCTCTAGTATAATTGTATAGATCTAAAGCTTGTTGATTAACTTCTAAAAATTTTAAAGTTTCTAAATCCCAAACAAGCATGGGAGATGGATTACCTTCAAACAAATTTTTATAGTATTTTTCAGATTCTTTAAGATAATTCTCAACTTGCTTTTTCTCGGTAATATCTCTACCTATGCAGTAAAAAATATCGGATTTAGACTGGTAACTACCTGTCCAACTTAGGAATACAACACTACCATTTTTATGGAGATATCTATTTTCAAAATTAAATAAAACCCCAGATGCTTTTATTTTTTGGACTTCATCAATCGTTGGTTGTATATCATCAAAGTGTATAAAATTTGTAATGCTTTTACCAATCATGTCTTCGGGTGTATGACCCAGTACTTTTTCTGATGCCTCGCTTACACTTAAAAAATTTGCCTGCCCATCTATACTACAAATAATATCTAAGCTAGCAGACATGATATTCTGAAGCTGGTTATTTGTCGTTTCTAATGTTAAGATATTTGCTGTTTCTAGTGTAATATCTTTGGCAAAGCAGGCAATATTTTCTACTTCATCAAGGTCATTTTTAATTGGATTTACCGATACGGCTGCGTACTCATATTTGTTGCATAAAGGATTAAATATTTTTTCTGTAAATGAAACTGAATCGCCTTTTAATACTTCGAGTACAATGTTTGCCCATCTTTGTTTACGGTATTTTTTTGTAATTAATAGGTCTTCGCCTTTATATGTTTTGGCAATGTTCTCAAGCGCTTCAATTTTGTTATAATAGGCATTATTTGCTACCAATACATTCATTTGCTTATCCATTAGCCATATCAAATCGGTAGTACTATTAATAAGTGCTTCTTGATACAATTTGGCTTTGGTAATTTCTTTGGTTTGCTGCACTTGCTTTGTAATATCTTGAAAGAAACCTTTTATTTTAACAATCTTACCGGTTGCATCTGTAATAGCTTTTCCTTTAGATAATACGTGTACGATGTCGCCATTCGATTTTATAAGTTTTCTTTCTAGCGAAAATGGTGTGCCTTGTGTTATAGCTTCCTCTAAAGCTTGCTTAGCAATAACTGCATCATCTGAGTGTGTAATAGAAAATTGTTGCCGTTCACTTGGGTCAAATGCTTGTGGGGTATAACCACATATAGTAAATATTTCGTCAGACCATTTGATTTTCTTGGTGGCTAAATCTATTTCCCATCTACCAATTAGTAATCTATTTTCTATTTCTTTAATGTCATTTTCGCAATGATTAAGTTCTTGTTGTAATTGTAACACTTGCTGTTGTGCTAATACTTGCACTGTAACGTCAGTGAGTGTTAATATCGAAAAATGCATAGCACCATCTTCACTTTTTATTGGCACAATTTCGAATGAGATATAGTGGTGGCTTATTTTATTTTGAGATTGATAAAAAATGCTAAATGGCTGCTCTCTAATTATCTGCTGTTGTTTACTACTAATAGCTGTTTGCAATAGCTGTAATAAGGTTTTTGATAGTTGCCCATTACTATCTGATATGCCAAAATTTGGAGTGGTTAAAATTGGTTTATATAGAATATTTTCTTTTTTGGTATGTAATAGTTTTAAATAAGCGTCGTTGGCAAATGCAATCGTAAAATTACCTCCATCTGTTCGTAATAGTAAACTTGGTAATGGTATGTGCGACAAGGTTTTTGTGTAGGATGATATATCAAGCATCGATAAACATATTTTGGATTGCTAACAGCTAAGTAAACTTACTATTTAGTTTTGGATGTAGCCCAATTGTTTCAACAGGCATTACGACCGTTTTTCTTTGGTTTATTACGAATATATAAAGGAAGTTCGGCTAGTGAAACTAATACTTACTTTCTATTGGTTAATCTCAGTTTTTAGTAACGGCCAGTTTTTATTTGTAACATGTATCGTATCCATCATTTTACCAAGTTTGTCTGCTATTTGCTTTTGGGTAAGCGATACATCATGTTTTTCTAAAGGATCATTTTTAAGATTATATAGTTCAATTGGTGCGTTACTATTGGTAATTATATTAAGCCTTACAGCTTTCCAATTGCCTACACGTATGGCTTGCTTGCTGCCAGCTTCGCCTAATTCCCAATACAAATATGGATGTGGTAGCTGTGGCTTGCCCAATAAAGTAGGCATTATAGAAATACCATCTACTTTGGTCGTGTTTTTTATTTTGGCCACCTCTAAAAATGTAGGAAATATATCCCAAAGGGCAAATGTGAAACTATTTTCGCTGCCGGCTTTAATGTGATCTTTCCATTTTGCTATAAAAGGTTCTTTAATACCACCTTCATAGACATCTCTTTTTATGCCACGATAACCAGCTGTACCATTAAAAAAATCTGGATCGCCACCATCTTCTTTGTGTGGGCCATTGTCGCTAGTAAATATAAAAATGGTATTTTCCTCTAAGCCTTTTTGTTTCAACACCTTATTTATATCGCCTACAAATTGATCTAGCCTTGCTACCATAGCTGCAAAAGCTGCATGGGGATAAGGCTCAAACCATTTACCTTCTTTCGCTTTGTAGTCGGCTGGTTTAGGTAATGCGGTTTCACCAAATTGTTTTACGTAATGGTTGTACAAGGTATCGTGCGGTACACTTAAATCGCCATGCGGCAGGGTATAAGGTAAATACATAAAAAATGGCTGCTTACTTTGCTGTTGCAAATAGGCCAATGCCTTGTTGTGAATATCATCTGCAGAATACACATTGTGCACTTTAGGGTTATTGACAAACGCTATTTTAGTGCTGTTATGCCACAAGTGATCTGGGTAATAATTGTGTGCTTGTGTTTGGCAATTATACCCGTAAAATTCTGCTACACCTTTCTTTGCTGGTTCGCCAGATGTACCTATAAAACCTAGTGACCATTTACCAAAAGCTGCAGTATTGTAACCTTTTTGTTGTAATAACATAGGAAATGTAATAGTACTATCAGGCAGAGGTACTTGTCCTTCTACTCCAATGGTTTTATTGCCACGTATAACCGAGTGACCTGTGTGCATTCCTGTCATGAAACTGGTACGTGCAGGTGCACATACTGGTGAGGCCGAATAAAATTGTGTGCAACGCATGCCTTCTTTGGCAAGCTGATCAATATTTGGTGTGGCTATTTTTTGCTGTCCATAACAATCGATATCTCCATAGCCTAAATCATCTGCCAATAAAAAAATAATATTGGGTTGCTTGGTTTGTGAGATAGCGATTGAACAAATACTAATAGCAATAGATAGCAAGAACAATTTTATAGGCAGCATCATTCGGTTTTTTATAATGTGAAAATACTACTTATGCCAGCATAACCAACCTGTAGTTACCTGCTATTTTTATTTGCCCTTACTAAAAATTTTTTTGTAAGCCATAGTCTTATGGGCTCGTCGTATAGTTTTAAGTAGGTGTATGATAAGGTTACAGATAGTATTAATACTAATATAGCATAAGGCCAAGCTTGGCTTATGGATAATTTATTTTGTAATACCCAGCCAGTATAAATATATATAAGGGGGTAATGGGTAATATACAATGGGTAAGAAATATTGCCAAAAAAGGTGCAAAGCTTAGTAGCATGTTTACCCGATAGTGTCCCGCTAGCACCTAGCCATACAATAAGTGGTAATATCATAATAATGCTCAATGAGTCGTATAGACCATTCATCCACACATGTGCAGCGCCACCAATTCTAGGAAAGGCCAGTACCATAATAATCAATACACTACATAGCAAAAAGCCATGTTTAATTTTGGTTAATATAACAATTCTGTTTAGTAATAATCCTGCAAAAAATGGATACAATAACCTAGCAAAACCAATGTGCAATTGTATCGCATCTAAAGACCAGCCACCTACAATATCGCCGTTGGGGCTGGTTACTGCGGTATGTATTAAAAATATACCAGATACTACGACCAACAAAGCAAGTAATGGTTTAGAAAAATGCCTTACCACAAGGGCGTACAAAATATTAGCGATATACTCAAAAAATAATGACCATCCTGGGCCATCTAACGGATGCATTTCTTGCCAGCCTCTAATATCCATAGATGGCGGTATGGGCAATAAGGTGCAGCCAATTAGCATGATCAAAAGCATTTTCCAAATGGGTACATGCGGTATCAAAGGAAAGATACTATATGCTTGAAAATAAAAGAGTACAGCACCTACCACCATACCCATAATTACCATGGGTTGTAACCTTATTAAACGGCGAATGAAAAATTCTTTTGTCGTTAGTTTTAGCCATCTGTCATCGTAAGCATAGCCAATAACAAAGCCAGAAAGCACAAAAAAGAAATCTACCGCAAGGTAACCATGGTTAATAACTTGGGTTAAATGGCTTGTAGCGTGGGCTTCAAACAAATGGAACGTTACAACCACAAGGGCTGCAATACCACGTAAACCATCTAATATGGGGTAATGTGGCTTGGTAAGAATAGGGGTTTGCATAATTAAAAATACGTGCGAGTATTTGATTCATCAAATACTTAGCCGTGAAATCTAACTAATAAAAAAAGGTATTTAACCAAATAAATTACTACTTAAATATCTATCGCCACGATCGCAGCAAATAAATACAACAATACCACTTTCAAGTTCTTGTGCTAGTTGCAAGGCAGCCCAAGCCGCACCACCACTACTCATGCCACCAAAAATACCTTCTTCTTTTGCTAATCTGCGAGCCATTAATGTGGCATCTTCTTGCGATACATCTATGGTTCTATCAACCCTTCTCGCATCAAATATCTTGGGCAAATATTCAATAGGCCAGCGTCTAATGCCTGGTATAGATGAATTTTCCGTGGGCTGACAACCTATTAGTTGAATATTTGGATTTTGTTCTTTTAAAAACATAGATGTACCCATGATAGTACCAGTTGTACCCATGCTACTTACAAAGTGTGTAATCTGCCCATCTGTATCACGCCATAGTTCAGGGCCAGTCGTTTTATAATGGGCTAGATAATTATCAGGATTGGCAAATTGATTGAGTAAAAAATAGTCACCACTTGCACTTTTTTCTTCTGCATAATCACGGCAAACTTCTATATTATCAAGCAACGTAACTGTAGCACCAAAAGCTTCCATCGTTAATGTTCTTTCCCTGGTAGAATTTGAAGGCATTACTAACTCAATAGGAATTTTGTACATGCTGGCAATCATGGCTAATGCAATACCAGTATTGCCACTGGTTGCTTCAATTAGTTTACTATTACCGTTAATATCGCCACGTTCAAGCGCACTACGAATCATGTTTAGTGCTGCTCTATCTTTAACGCTTCCACCAGGGTTATTACCCTCTAGTTTTGCAAATATTTTTACGTTTTTATTAGGATTAATGAATTGTAATTCTGCCATTGGTGTATTACCTACTAAATCTATAATGCTAGCCATTGTTGCTTGTTTGATGGTGCAATGTAACTAATGCTACAAAAGAGGTTTTACTGAAAGTGGAAATGTTGTTAATAGGCACACTGATAAAGAAGATAGGAACACGGATTGAACGGATAGAAAAGATTTACACACATCTTTCAAGTAAATAATCATAGTAAATCAAACCTGTCATTTTAAATCAAAGTTTACACTTTCTAATACTGCATATACTTTTTTTAGTTCTTCCGTTGTGATACAATAAGGTGGCATAATGTACACAGTATTGCCTAGTGGCCTAATATAAATACCTGCTGCCATTGCTTTTTTTGTAATAATGGTAGAGATATTGTTAAGGTATTCATCTTTGCCACTTACTATTTCAAACGCTAAAATAGTACCTAAAACACGTGTATTTTTAATAATTTTTGAATGTTTTTTTATAATTGACTGAGCAAAGTTTTGATTTTGAGCTGTTAACCATTCGATAGTTTGTAAGCAATTATTTTGCTCTAATAAATCTAAGCTTGCAAGAGCGGTTGTACAAGCCAAAGGATTAGCAGTAAACGAATGACCATGGAAGAAAGTTTTCAACTTATCGTCGTTTACAAATACTTGGTAAATAGCATCGGTACAAGCTGTTACACCAAGTGCCATTGTACCACCAGTTAAGCCTTTGCTTAGGCAAATAATATCTGGTTTATTACTTAAATATTCACTTGCAAATAATTTACCCGTTCTGCCAAAACCTGTCATCACTTCATCTGCAATACAAATAATTTGATGCTGCTTTACTGTGGTTAGCAGTTCATCCATCAAACCCGCATCATACATTTTTATACCGCCAGCACCTTGTACCAAGGGCTCATAAATAAAAGCGGCTATTTCTGTTGAAAGCTTATTAATAGTGGCTTTCAGGCTATCTATATTGTCTTCAGTAGGTGTGTCTATAAAAATTACTTCAAATAGTTTATCGTGAAAGGCCAAGGTGAAAACACTTCTATCGCTCACACTCATTGCACCAAATGTATCGCCATGATAGGCGTTGTTAAATGCAAGGATTTTGGTTCTTTCAGTTGACCGTCGACCGTTAACTGTCGACCGCTGATTCCACCAAAACTGTAGTGCCATTTTTAATGCCACTTCGGTAGATGTGCTACCATTATCGCTGTAAAATATTTTAGCAAATTGATTAGGTAATAATGGTAATAAGCGTTCTGCTAAAGCCACAGCCGGTTCGTGTGTAAAGCCAGCAAAAATTACTTGCTCAAGTTGTAGTGCTTGTTGATATAATTTCTCAGCTATATAAGGGTGTGCATGACCATGTAAGGTTACCCACCAACTACTAATGGCATCAATATAAGTGCTTCCATTTTCATCAAACAATAAAGAGCCTTTGCCTTTTACAATTGGTACGGGTGCTTGCCTATTTTTTTGTTGTGTAAATGGATGCCAAATAACCTCGTGATCTCTTTCTTGTAAAGTCATTTTTAGTTTTTAGTTTGGAGGTTCTATTTTAAAAATTAGAGATTCATA
This sequence comes from Chitinophagales bacterium, assembly GCA_043780175.1. Taxonomy (GTDB): domain Bacteria; phylum Bacteroidota; class Bacteroidia; order Chitinophagales; family Chitinophagaceae; genus Parasediminibacterium. The sequence goes on along the minus strand of JAYWCY010000502.1, from coordinate 595 downwards.
ATGTTTACTGATCTTAATTTATTTTCCCAATAATTTATTCTCTGCTTGCTGTGCTCGTATCATTTCTGGATAGCCCATTTGCTTGGTTAATGCGTTTATCGCCATTGAAATTCGCTTGGTTTTTGTTTCTATGGTTTTAGCAGATTCTATCCATTTGCTAAAATAATTTTGATGCCCTTTTGGTAAGCTATTAAAGTAGGCAATGGCTGTTGGATCGTCGTTTAGGCAGTCTACAAAATCTTCATTTAGTTGATAACCTTTCTCATCAAAAGTAAGTTGCACCTGCACTGTATCGCCTTTGCGCTTTTTCAGTGCTTGTCGCATCGTCGCATTTATTGCCAAAATAAAATTACCCGCACCTATTGGTACCAATGCAACGCCTTCAAAGGCATAATTATCTAACTTACCTTTTACTCTAAAACTCTTTTTAGTATTAGGTTTCAGGGTATTCGCTTGCTCGCCAGATACATCAATAAAAGTCCAGCCAGTTTTCTCGCCTTGCTCGTTAAATTTTTTTAATATAGCGGTAAATGAAAGCATTTTATTTAAGTGAACAATGAAAAGTAAAAGTCAATGGTCAATGGTCAATGGTCAA
>JAYWCY010000501.1:0-4279 GCA_043780175.1 Chitinophagales bacterium | reverse complement strand
CTGTTGTACCTGCACTAAGGGCAGTACCAGTTAATGTTTGACTGGAACCTGCAACCATTGTAGCATTACCACTAATTTGTGGTGCAGCAGTTTTATCTTTAATGGTAAAAGTTTTTACACTCTGATCTTGGTTACCACAGGCATTCACAACTTTTAAATACACATTCACTGTACCAGCTTTTGTAAAGGCATGGGCAGTAGTTGTAGCAGTAGTTTCTTGTGCAGAACCGTCATCAAAACTCCAAACATAGGTTGAAGGCACATCAGTAGTTGTTGCAGTAAATGTATAGATAGGATTTGTACTTGCACATACTGGAGTAGCTGTGCTAATACCACTAGCAATAAAAGCAGCAGACACATTATTACAAGGTACTATCACTGAGAAAGTAGCAGCGCTAGAAGAACCGCAAGTTGCACTATTGGCAACTGCTGTTACTGTAGCAGTACCAGTTGTATTTGCATTTACAGTAAACTTATTAGTGGTAGGGTATGTACCATAAGTTAATACAGCACTAGATCCAGGATTAACAACATTCCAAGTATAAGAATCAGCACCATCCGCAGTAGCGGTTAATTCTGCACTCTTACCTTTTGCAATGGTAGACGTACCTGTAATAACTGGTGTTGCAGGCGCACCTGTAATAGTAACTTTTTTAATTACATAATCAGTAGCACCACAAGAATTGGTTACAGCTAATTTTACATCGTAAACACCAGCTTTAGTGAATGTATTAGTAATGGCATTGCCATTATCATTACTCTGTGGTTGGCTACCATCATAAATATTCCAAGTATAAGTTGTACCACTCGTACCAGGATTTGCAATAGTAGATGGACTGAAAGTAATTGACGTATTTGCACAAAGCGCACCACTTGGAATAGCAAAACTTGCAGTAGTTGCTGGGCAAGGTGCAGTAACTGTTACTGGGAAAGTAGCTGTAATAGTACCACAACCATTTGTAGCAGCATAAGTAACATTAGCAGTTGCAGAAGTACCAACAACACCACTTAGTGCAGTTATTGATAAAGGACTTCCAGATAGTGATGAACTAGAAATAACAGGAGTAGCAGGATTACCAAGATCCCAAACGCCACTCGTAACAGTTGCATCAGTAGTCACTATTAAGTTTTGATTAGTACCTGCAACCATTGTATTACTACCAGTTATTTGTGGCACGTTAGGTTTTCCCTTAATAGAGATGACTTTAGTAGCAGATGACACACCACAAGTTGTGGTTACATCTAACTGTACAGTATAATCTTTTACTTGGGTAAAGCTATGTGTTGGTTGTATGTTACCATCAGTAGATGAAATGACACCATCGTTAAAATACCAATTGTAATGCGTACCAGCAGTTGTAGTTGAAAAAGTAAAAGTATTGCCAGCCAAACAAGAAGTACTACCATTAATTTTAATAGTAGAATTAGTATTATCAGCTGAGATAGTTGCAACCGGTGCATTTTTAGAAACAACTACTGCACTTGACAAATCAGAGCTACAATTACCATTACCTACTTTTAAAGTATAGGCAGCAGCATCAGTAACTACAAAATTTTGGGTAGTAATACCGGTGTTAGCACCATTTTTAAACCATTGATTATTGCCATCACCCGAAGGAGACTTTAAAGTAATTGGCCCATCACATAAATTTAAACTTGCAGGTGTTGTAATAACAGGTGCTAGTGCAGGAGATACTACAGAAACACCAAAAGGATCAGATAAAATACTCCAACAACCATCACCATTTGTGGCTTTAAGCTTATAACTAGCTGTAGTAGTACCAACAGTAATATTACTTACATTTTTACCATCTATTGGGGCATAAGCTCCATTTTGTCCATTATTTTGATACCATTGATAGTTACTATAACCAAAATCAGCCGGTCTCAATTCTACATTAGTACCTGTACATACAGTAACATTCGAGCCAGTTGTACCATTTACGATAATAACAGGTGTAGTAACAGCTGGGCTAGATTTTATGTTCACATAGCCATTCATCGTTACTGGGCAAGAGCCATCAGCAGTATTAGAAGCCACAATTGAATAACTATTGCCAGGCGTTGTGGTTAAAAAATATAAGGGAGAACCAGTTGTACCAATTTGTGAAGAACCACCTACAGCGGCACCACCAACTGTTAACTGATATGTAGAACCAGTTTGAGAATTACCTAGAATAATTTTAACACCTGAAACATCATCATTACAAACAATACCTTTTTTATCAAAAGTGACATTGTACACATTGGGTACATTATTAGCCGTAACGGTTATTGCATTAGAAGTAGCTGGAAGAAAATTAGGATCGTTACTAGAAATGGTAAGCGTATAATCGCCAGAAGTAGTAGCAGTATAGGTGTTAGACGTGGCATTAGGAATACTAGTAGTTACGTTGTTCACAGTTCTAGACCATTGATAACTTAATCCACCAGTGTTACTAGACCCTGATGACGCACGCAATTGGACGTTGCCACCAGCACAAAAGATAGTGTTGCCACTAGCCTCAATTGCTACATTTAATGGTACAAGCGATGCGCAGGTTGTAGACAAGTCACTTAAAATGAAATTAGAAGTTGCACCTGTTAATTTAAACCCGTTTAAACTACTATTATTATTGTTACCTGAAACATCATTTAATTTGGTAATAGCAGGAGTGGTATTATCGCCATTGGTAGAGAGCTCCAAATTTGAATTCGAGGGGAATTCTACATGGTTAGATACACCATCGAAATTTAGCGCCGTAGCTGTTGTTTGCGTTTGAGCAGTTAGTGACAGACCGAAAAGGAAAGCCAGTGTGAATAATAAGATTTTAAAACTCTGGTAAAATTCTGTAAAGTTTTTCATGATAGGCTGTTAATTTTGTTTGGTTTTATTAAGATTCAGTAAATATATTGTAAAATAAAATTGAAACGAGAAAATATTTTTTTCAACTTCAATATGTAATAATTACCATATTTAATTTAAACGGTTATATTGGTTTATTTTCTATTGTATAAATGTATGTTTTGATATTCTATATATTTTATATTATTTATGAATTTGAAAATAATTGATAATATTAAAAACTATCATTTCAATAATAAACTATTATTTAATATTACTAAAATACAATGCATTTTTCCATAATATCAAGTATCGTGCGCTTAGTTAGGATTATTGTGACGCGGGATTAAAGGTCAAATAGGTCAGGAATCATATGGTAAATATCAATGGAATATCCAGTATAGCTGCTAATGAAAGATGTACGAAAATGAGAAAGCCTACTTAAAACACTGATTTCAAGTAGGCTTTTTTATAAAAAGAGGTAACTACAAAGCTGTCCGTAAAAATGCATGTATACAATAAAAAAAAAGCTTTAGACCAATGTAGCATTGATTTTAAGCTTTTTTTAAAATGTGCCCTTTCTTAGCTTGAGTACGAACCTTTTAGTTAATGATATAAACGCAATATTGGCATATTAAAAGGCACAAATAATAAGTATCAAAAATTAAATCGAATTTGAGCAGATGAAAATTGTGAGACCTTTATAGATAGTTACCATTATAATTTTTGAAAATGATTTAGTTTAAAAATGGCAAAGAAGAGATTATTTTATTTCAGAGAATAGTTTCAGCGTCGTTAGGTAAATTTACGAAAGAATAAAAGGAATCTTAAGATTTAACGATAGTTACTAGAGGTCGATTTATTTTTTTGTCTGGGGTGCCTTGTTGAGTATAATAGGAATTGGTGAATAATGATTGTTTCAAAGGATTTCGGATGATAAAGATTTGCAACAACAGGTATACCTAGAATAGAACAATTAATTAATTGATATATAGCCAGCTTAATTGAAAAATAACCTAATCTGGCTCTCCATCTCGAATTATCATTACTGAAAAAATAGCAGATCAAACTCATAATATAAGATGCAAGATTTAAATTATGAAAGACTTATAATGTGCTGTAAATAATTTATTTCAACCCACTACTCGCCTACAATGATTAAAGGAAGTCCCCTGTAGAAACAGCGGACATATTTTGCGATTGCCATGTATGTAACAAATAGATAATGATTTTATTAGCTCACAAATAGGTTATTAAGCCTCATTTTTAAATACTATTCTTAATTTATTTTATTTGCGTTGAAGATTTAGGTAATAAAATTTGTATCGTTATGACTTATATACTAAACCCTTCGTTTCAATTACCTTATAAAAAGCCTGCTTAGGTTTAAATTGTCTATCAAACAATAGTGGATAATTTGTTCTTCCGCGAATTGGGAAATCATTCAACCAAGAT
>JAYWCY010000500.1:0-4245 GCA_043780175.1 Chitinophagales bacterium | reverse complement strand
TTTTTTCAAAAGATAAAAAGCAGTGGCGTTGTAAGAACGCAGCCCGCCGGCTATGAGGCGAAAAGCCTACACTTGGATAGTCATAGTAACTTAGGGGATGTTTAACTGAAATGCTAATTTTAATGCGTTTGCCCTGATCAAAAGGCACAACAGTATTACAATAATTGGCTTTCATCTTATATTTGACATATGGTGTATTAGATTGAAGTGCGTATTGGACAGCTAATAATTACCTTAATGAAATATCTGTTACTTTTTATAACCTACTTTTTCTTAACCCTTACCATATATGCGCAATCTACCAATGAGTTACGGAGTAATAGCCGTGTCAAAAAAAATTTCGAGGTGTTGCCAGATAAGGGTTATAGCATAGACAGGGTAGCTACCGACACTAGTTTGCATTTTAATGTAATAGATACTTTGTATTTCAACCAAAATATCAGTCACTATTGGATAAAATTCAAATTGCACAATCCATCTAATTTTGACGAAAATTATATTCTTTACGTAGATCCTGATGTTGAAAGCACTACTTTTCAGTTCGATAGTATCCAGCAAAAATGGCTATCCCAAAGGTTTGGCTATTTAGTTACTGGTAGATATTTCTATAATTCCCCATCTGCCGTTATTACCATTAGACATAACGAAACGCAGGTTAACTACACCTTATTTAATTTTACTGAATACAAAAAGTATTTAAAGAAATTTAAACCTGAAGTATTAATTATTTCAGAAAAAATACAGGCCGACAAACAGATTATACCGTTCTATGCTTGGTTAATTTCTATAGTTACTTTATTACTTTTCTTTTTGTACAATGCTTACTTGTATTTTTCGCTAAAAGATAAAACCTACCTATATTTTTTATTGCTTCAAATTGGTGCTGCTATTTATATTACGTCATCTACGAGGTTATTTGATTATTTAATTGAGACTCCATTTTTGTCTTTATCCATTTTTTCAAGTACAGAATTGAGATATTTTGGCAAAAATGCCCTTGCTGAAAATATAGGTAGCACATTAGTTATTATCAGTTTTGTTCAAGTAACTAGGCAATATTTATTAACCCATATTAAAACACCAAAAATTGATAATCGCTTAAAGTTTTTGTTGGCATTTTACGTTTTGTTTGAAGCTGTGGGTACTACTTGTTTGCTTGCGCACCAAACACTACCCTTTTATTATATTGATTTCGGAAATATTGTATTACTACTTGTGCTAGGTTATATATATTACATTACTTGGTACTGTTATAGACGGTCTTATAAGCCAGCCTACTATTTATTAGTGGCCAATTTAATACCGTTATCTATTATAGTAATATTGGTATGTAGTTTGCTATTTTTTAAATCGTTTATTGGGTTTATAAAAATATTGCCTGATTTGGCCGCAGTTTCTCAAGCCATCACCTTTGCAATTGCCTTGCATTTGCGATTAAAAAATTTAAAACACAGTCTCAATCAACATCAAGTAGAAGCCCAAACCTTAAAGGAACAGATTGAAAACTTAGTTAAAAGGCAGGAAGCGATTGCTAAAGAAAATGAAACAATTGCCGAAGAAATAGAGCAAGAAAAGTGCAAGAATGAAGCGTTGCTGCAAAAATTAGAAGCCAACCAAAGAGAACTAGCTTCTAACACCATGTTCATGTTCCAGAAGAACAGTCTATTGTCTTATTTAAAGGGGCAAATGAAGGAGCTGAATAAAATGCTGCCAGATAGTAGTATTCAAGCTTCAAAAAATATTGATGCCTCTTTGCAAAACCACCAGTTTTTAGAAGCTGACTGGGATAAGTTTAAACTTCACTTTGAAAATGTACACCCAAGATTTTTTGAGGATTTAAAAAATAAATATCCAGATTTAACTAAAAACGAAACCCGACTTTGTGCCTATCTACACTTAAACATGAGTACAAAAGAAATTGCTGCCCTATTAAATATTGACCCAGGAAGTGTAAGAAGGGCCAAAACAAGATTGAACAAAAAAATGAATATTCAGGTTTTGGATATGGATTAGTGCCACTAAAGCCCTGCTTTTCTCAATATTTTTTATTGAAAATCAATGAGTTGCAAAACGTCTTCGTTTTGTCCATACTTTGTCTACACCTGTTTTTTTAAATTTCTTTGCTTTTAATGTTCTTTTAGGTATCAAAATTTTTTGAACTTAAAATAGCATTCAAAATGAAGTTTTTTACCAAATTAGCCTTAAGCGTTTTACTTAGTGTAGCATTTTTTAACCTTGGCTTTTCACAACCAGTAATCACTTCCTTTAGTCCGTTGAGTCAAAATACAAATTTACCAGTTACGATTACTGGTACAGGCTTTAATACCACCACTTTCAACAACGTTGTATTTTTTGGTGCCACAAGGGCTACTGTAGCTGCTGCTACTGCAACACAGTTAACAGTTATTGTACCCTCTGGTGCCACTTACGCACCTATTACGGTATTAAACACTGGTACTGGCTTGGCTGGTTCAAGCCTTAGTAATTTTACACCCACTTACAGACCCACTAAACCAGCTATTACTGCAAACGATTTTTTGCCCAAGCAAGATCTTGTATTAGATCAATTTGCTACCCCCTTTGCAGTAGCCATTAGCGATTTGGATGGAGATGGCAAACCTGATTTAGTAGTAGCCAATCAAAATTATAACACAATTTCTATTTATCGCAATACCTCAGCAATTGGCTTTATGAGCTATGCACCCAAGGTAGATTGTGTAACTGGTAATGGCCCTAGTGCCATAACCATTGGCGATATAGATGGTGATGGTAAACCCGATTTGGTAGTAGCCAATGCTAATGATGCTTTCATTTCCATATTCCACAATACAGCCATCAGTGGCAGTATTACGTCGGGTAGTTTTGCCAAAGTAGATTTGCCAGTTTTTGCTGCTGCAAACTCAGTAGCACTGGGAGATTTTGATGGAGATGGTAAACCCGATTTGGTTACATCCAGCGGATTTGTGACGTTGTTTCGCAATACGGCCACAGTAGGTAGTATTACCACAGGAAGTTTTGCAGCCGGAGTAATTTTTGTATCACAAGATTCACGTTCATTAGCCATTGGCGATATAGACGGTGATGGTAAACCCGATTTGGTGACAGCTAATGGTTATTATGGCATTATTTCCATATTTCGTAATACAACTACCATTGGCGTGATTAATGCCCGCAGTTTTGCTACTAAAGTAGATATTGCCTCAGGCAGCTATCCTTACTTTGTGGTTGTAGGCGATTTAAATGCAGATGGCAAACCAGATATAGCAGTAGCCAACAATAATAGTAACAATATATCTATATTTCGTAATACAGCAACAACTGGAACAATTGATGCAACCAGCTTTGCTGCCAAAATAGATATTGCATCAGGCACATCACCTTTCTCTTTAGCCATTGGCGATGTGGATGGTGACGGCATGCCCGATTTAGGGGTAGCTAATAGTGTTTCAAATACCGTTTCCATACTACGCAATACGTCTACTGGCAGTACTATTAGCTTGGCAGCAAAAGTAGATCTTGCAGCAGGTACAGGACCACAATCTTTAGCCATTGGCGATTTGGATGGTGATGGTAAACCCGATATAGCAACAGCGAATGCTTATTCATTTAACATTTCTGTTATACAGAATGCAACTATTGGTATTTTATTTGCGCCTACAAGTGCCAATCCTGGCGAGAAAGTTACCATAAGAGGTAGTGGCTTTAATACCACCACTACCAATAATATTGTTTTTTTTGGAGCCACAAGGGCTACTGTTACTGCCTCTACTGCTACAAGCTTATCTGTAACTGTACCTGTTGGTGCCACTTACGCACCTATTAGTGTATTAAACACAGCTACTGGTTTCGCAGGTTTAAGCCTTAATAATTTTATACCCATTTATAGGCCAGTTAAAGGAATCCTTACATCAACTGATTTTTTGCCCAAGCAAGCTTTTGCAACAAAATCTGGGTATGTCAGTTATCTTTCAACCATTAGCGATTTGGATGGGGATGGCAAACCAGATTTGGCAGTATTAACCCAAAATAGTATTACATCTACTACTGTCCTTTCTATTTATCGCAATACGTCCACTACAGGTGCCATTGCTACTAATAGTTTTGCTACCAAAGTAGATGTTGTAACAGATCCAAATGCGAATTCTATAACCATTGGCGATATAGATGGGGATGGCAAACCCGATTTGGTAATTGCCAACGGTGGTTCAAATACCGTTTCGGTATTTAGAAACACTGCTATAAGTG
>JAYWCY010000499.1:0-4288 GCA_043780175.1 Chitinophagales bacterium | reverse complement strand
GAGGCTAAAAATAATAATGATATTGCTAAGGTAGTAAGCCTTGAAAATGAAATAGTAACAGTAGCAAAACCGCATATGGCAATGCCAGATTTTACCAATTACCAACCAAGGTATTTTAATAGTGGTTGCTGTTGCTTTAGTGATGGCGATATTACAGGTATTGAAATAGCAAGCGGTAATATTAGCTTGGTAAAATGGTCTTATAATGCACAGCAACAATCTGAAAAAGAAGTGTTGCAAACGGATAGGTTAGAAAATTTATTTATGTAGAAAAATATATCATACAAAGAAACAAAAAATGTAAAGAACGCAAAGAAGAGATTTTGTGTTCTTTATGGTTGCATCTTGCTATGAGAATTCATTAAAAGATAATGTACAACAAACTCTTCTCAATAATTACTTTTACACAAACCTTTTACCATGAAATGGATACTTTATAGTTGCTGCTTACTAGTTATGCTGCATACCCAAGCACAAACGCTTCAAGAATTAAGTGATAGTAGAATGAAATTACCAAATGGCTGGTCACTAACACCAGCAGGCAAAAGCTTGCCATTGGGCGATTTGCCATTAAATATGGTAGTAAGTAACAATAAAAAATTGATGGCTATTACCAATAATGGGCAAAGTGTTCAAAGCATTCAATTAATAGATATTGCTACACAAAAAGAATTGGATCATGTGGTAATTGCAAAGTCGTGGTATGGGTTGGCTTTTAGCGATGATGCAAAAGATTTGTATGCTGCTGGTGGTAATGATAACTGGATATTAAAATATGCCATTGAGAACAAAAAATTAGTGTTGAAAGATTCTATTGCATTGGGAAAAAAATGGCCTAATAAAATAGCCCCATCTGGTATGGCTTTAAATGATGCAGCAAATAAATTATATGTGGTTACAAGAGATGATAAAAAGCTGTACACTATTAACCTTCAAACCAAACAGTTTGACACGTTACAATTAGATGCAGAAGCTTACACTTGCTTACTATCACCCGATAAACAAACACTCTACATTAGCCTTTGGGGTGGCGATAAAGTGTTGTGTTATGATGTAGCGACTAAAGCCATTACAAGTAGTATTGCAGTGGGCGATAACCCTAATGAAATGTACTTAACAAAGGCAGGTAAATACTTGTATGTAGCTAATGCCAATGACAACTCGGTAAGTGTAATAGATGTGGCAAAAAAGCAAGTGACTGAAACCTTAAATGCTGCGTTATATCCTAATGCGCCAAGTGGTAGTACTAGTAATGGTGTGGCATTAAGCAGTAACGAAAAAACATTGTATGTAGCCAATGCAGATAATAATTGTTTAGCAGTATTTGATGTATCAAAGCCGGGCGAAACCAAGTCTAAAGGATTTATACCAGTTGGTTGGTATCCTACCAATGTAAAAGTGGTAGGTAAAACCATATTTGTAAGTAATGGTAAAGGTTTTACATCTATGGCAAACCCGAGAGGGCCTGGTCCATATAGAGCGAGACAAACGGTTACGTACCAACAAGGCGATTTAAACAAACCAGACGAGGTACAATATATTGCTGGCTTGTTTAAAGGTACACTAAGTATGATTACAGAACCTACAGAAACACAACTAAGCGTTTACTCAAAAGCAGTGTACGATAATACACCTTACACAAAAAACAAAGAGCTCAATGCAGCTGGTGAAGTAGGTAATCCTATACCTATGAAAGTAGGTGATCAATCGCCGATAAAGCATGTGTTTTACATTATTAAAGAGAACAGAACTTACGACCAGATACTAGGTGATATGGCTAAAGGTAACGGCGATACAAGCTTGGTATTATTTGGCCAAAAATACACGCCAAACCTACATGCATTAGCTAATAATTTTGTGTTGCTAGATAATTTTTATGTAGATGCAGAAGTAAGTGCAGATGGACATAATTGGAGTATGGGGGCTTTGGCAACAGATTTTTTAGAAAAAACATGGCCTACTAGTTATGGCGGTAGAGGCGGTAGTTATGATGCCGAAGGAAACCGAGCAGTTGCCAATAATAAAAGTGGTTTTATATGGGATAATTGTAAGCGCAATAATGTAAGTTATAGAACCTATGCTGAGTTTGCAGATGACGCTAAACCAAATATTGCCACGTTAAAAAATCATGTGTGTAAAGGTTATGCAGGATGGGATATGACTGTAAGAGATACCACAAGATTTTACCAATGGCAAAAAGATTTTGATTCATTACTTACAATTAATCAAGTGCCACAGTTTAATACAGTGCGTTTTGGCAATGACCATACAGAAGGTGTACGTGTTGGTAGGCCTACACCATTTGCACACGTGGCAGATAATGATTTGGCTGTTGGTATGTTTATAGATCATTTAAGCAAAAGCCCAATATGGAAAGAAAGTGTTGTATTTATTTTAGAGGATGATGCACAAAATGGTCCAGACCATGTGGATGCACATAGAAGCCCTTGTTATGTGGTAAGCCCGTACGTAAAACGCAACTTTGTAGATCATACCATGTATAGCACATCCTCTGTATTACGTACGATGGAATTAATATTAGGTATGCCACCAATGACGCAGTACGATGCTGCTGCAGAACCAATGTGGCGTTGCTTTACAGCTACTGCTGATACAACTGCTTTTGTATCTATAGCCGCTAATGTAGATTTAAATGAGAAGAACAAAGCTAAAAATGCCCTAAGTGCTGTAAGTGAAAAATTTGATTTTAGCAAAGAAGATAAAGTACCTGATTTGGTATTTAATAATATACTATGGAAAAGTATTAAAGGCTTAGAAGCAATAACGCCAAGCCCTAGTAGGGCAGCTTTTGTAAAGCTTGGTAAAAAGAAAAAAGGGGATAATTAAATAGTAAACTGATTGTATGACAACACCATTAATAGGCGCAGTTTCTAGAAAAATAGTATTTGTAAAAGATGTCACCAAAGTAGCCGCATTTTATGTAATGTTTTAGCCTTGCAACCTGTCGAAGCAATAAATGATAATTGGATTGAACTAAGAGCCGGTAGCTGCAATATTGCTTTGCATAAAGCCAATAAAAATAGTGCTGCAAATACACGTTCTACAAAGATTGTTTTTATATAAAGGATGTAAAACAATGCAAATTAATACTAGAAGAAAGAGGTGTAGAGATGGGTAAAATATGCTCGTTTGAAGGGATTGAGTTTTGCGATGGTAAAGACCCTGAAGGTAATTTGTTTCAAATTTTTAATAGAGGTATGTAAATTAATGGGTAATAGTAAACACCGCCTATGCTTTTTAGTGTAGGCGGTTTTTTATGATAAGTTTTAAATGTTTAAAATTTATATTATAGAAATTATTATTTTTGAAAATAGACCAAACTATCCAAATGCTTTTTCTAGGAAATTATTATTATGTCTCAATTGCGTTACAGGCTATTTGTGCCATTCATTGTATACGTAAGGGTAATCAAAATAAATGGATTTGGATTATTGTTTTTCTGCCTATTATTGGTTGTATTGCTTATATCTATACCGAAATGTTTGATAAAGGAGAGCTAAACAAAGTAAAATCTGGTGTTGGTGCGGTGTTTAATCCTTCTGGTACAATAAAAAAGCTAGAAGCCAATTTACAATTCACAGATACTATAAATAATAGGATGGCTTTAGCCGATGCGTATTTAAATGCTGGCTATACAGATAAAGCCATTACTATGTATGAGTCTTGCTTGGGGGGTAATTTTTCTGAGAATGAATATGTAAACATTAAATTAATAGTGGCTTATTCAGAAGCTAAACGTTATGATGCCATTGTGCCAATTGGTGCTAAAATTTATAACCTGCCACAGTTTCCAAAATCTAAAGCACATACGTTGTATGCAATGGCATTAGCTGCAACTGGCAATGTAGAACAAGCTGAGAAAGAGTTTCGCACAAGGCTTGGTCGTTTTTCTAGTTACGAAAGTCGCTACCAGTATGGTGTGTTTTTACAAGAAATGAATAGACCACAAGAAGCTAAACAATTATTTACAATGCTAGTAAATGAAGCTGAACAACTTAGCAGCAGAGAAAAACGTGACAGTAGAGAATGGTTTGTATTAGCTAAAGATGCGTTGAAGAAACTCTAGCTACAAGCGACTTTTATTTGCCACCAATTAAATGCAATGTCGTTTGCCTACCATTAATATATCTAAAACCATTTTGGTCAAAATAGCCATCTTGTTCTAGCATCATTTTTATGGTTTTATGCCACTCGGTAATATCGCTTGCAGCATTTAATTCTATTGAGTAGCAGGTGTTGTAATGCATTGGAAAATCGCCACTGCCTG
>JAYWCY010000498.1:0-2865 GCA_043780175.1 Chitinophagales bacterium | reverse complement strand
ACTGTATAATTACTATTGACCATCGACTATTGACCATTGGCTAATCTACAAATCCCTCAATGGATTTCTACGTGCGGCGGTAATGTAGCGTTTTATGTTTAGCCAAAAAGCCAAAATCATGTACACAATAATGGGCGAACCAACAGTAAGGAAAGAGATATAAATAAACCACATTCTAATGCGTGTGGTCGCAATGCCTAGTTTTTCGCCTAGTGCAGAGCAAACCCCAAATGCCTGAACCTCAAAAAAAGCTCTAATCTTATCCATAATATATTGTTTTTCGATTGATAGGGGGCTCAATACTGTGCAATTTATAAAATTTGATCAATAAAAACTAAAACACATTTTAATAGGGTTTTGTTTTACCGTAAATTCGCCACGAAAATTTGTGCAAAGCCAACCTACCACATAGTCATATAGACACAGTAGGTATATCATAAAGCTAGTAAATTTTCTATGTGCCTATTGTGTCTATGTGGTAAAACAGATTTTCCATCCAATAATAAATATAAATTTACTTCTATGGCTTTTGACATTGAAATGATTAAAAAATTGTATGCAGAAATGCCTGCAAAAGTTGATGCAGCTAGAACAGCTTTGGGCCGCCCGTTAACCTTATCAGAAAAAATTCTATTTGCGCATTTGCACAGCGATATGAAGTTAGAAAACTTTGGTCGTGGTAAAAGTTATGTAGACTTTGCCCCGGATAGAGTAGCGATGCAAGATGCTACGGCACAGATGGCATTGTTGCAGTTTATGCAAGCTGGTCGTCCTAAGGTAGCTGTACCAAGTACGGTGCATTGCGATCATTTAATTATGGCAAAAGATGAAGCCAAACACGACCTTGAAGTAGCGAATGCAGAAAGTAAAGAAGTGTATGATTTCTTAGCATCTGTAAGTAATAAATATGGTCTTGGTTTTTGGAAACCAGGTGCAGGTATTATTCACCAAGTTGTGTTAGAAAATTATGCATTTCCTGGTGGTATGATGATTGGTACAGATAGCCATACGGTGAATGCTGGTGGCTTGGGTATGATAGCCATTGGTGTAGGCGGTGCTGATGCTTGTGATGTGATGGCAGGCTTGCCTTGGGAACTAAAATGGCCAAAACTAATTGGTATTAAACTTACAGGTAAATTGAGTGGTTGGACTGCGCCTAAAGATGTGATTTTAAAAGTAGCTGGTATTTTAACTGTAAAAGGTGGTACAGGTGCTATTGTAGAATATTTTGGTGAAGGTGCAACTAGTATGAGCTGCACTGGTAAAGGTACTATTTGTAATATGGGTGCCGAAATTGGAGCCACCACATCAACTTTTGGTTATGATGACAGCATGAGTAGATATTTATCAGCCACTGGCCGTGAAGATGTTGCTGCTGCTGCCGATGCTGTTAAAGCTTATTTAAATGCTGATACAGAAGTGCTTGCTAATCCTGAACAATTTTTTGATCAAATTATTGAAATTAATTTAAGCGAATTAGAGCCACATTTAAATGGGCCTTTTACACCAGATTTGGCAACGCCAATTTCTAAAATGAAAGAAGTTGCGCTAGCTAATGGTTGGCCTACAAAAATAGAAGTAGGTTTAATTGGTAGCTGTACTAACTCCTCTTACGAAGATATTAGCCGGGCCGTGAGTTTAGCTAAACAAGTATCAGAAAAAGGGTTAAAAACAAAAGCAGAATATACCATTACACCTGGTAGTGAGCAAGTTCGTTATACCATTGAACGTGATGGGTTTTTAGAAATTTTTGATAAAATGGGAGCCACTGTTTTTGCAAATGCTTGTGGGCCTTGTATTGGTATGTGGGCAAGAGTTGGTGCCGAAAAACAAGAGCGCAATACCATTGTTCACAGCTTTAACAGAAACTTTGCTAAACGTGCAGATGGTAATCCAAATACAATGGCATTTGTTGGAAGTCCAGAGTTAGTAACAGCTTTAGCTATTGCTGGTGATTTAACTTTTAATCCTATCACCGATTTTTTAACCAATGAAAAAGGTGAACTAGTTAAGCTAGATGAACCAACAGGAATGGAACTGCCACCAAGAGGTTTTGCAGTGGAAGATGCTGGTTATCAAGCACCTGCTGCTGATGGTAGCGGTGTAAATATTTTGGTGGATGTAGCTTCTAAAAGATTACAATTATTAGCACCATTTGCAGAGTGGGAAGGAACAGACCTTAAAGGGTTGAAATTATTAATTAAGGCGAAAGGTAAATGTACAACTGATCATATTTCTATGGCTGGTCCATGGTTGAAATTCCGTGGCCACTTAGATAATATTTCTAACAATATGTTGATTGGTGCAGTGAATTTCTTTAACGAAAAAACTGATAATATTAAAAACCAATTAACTGGCGACTATGGTGCTGTACCTGCTACCCAACGTGCTTATAAAGCTGCTGGTGTAGGTAGTATTGTAGTAGGTGACGAAAACTATGGCGAAGGTAGCTCACGCGAACACGCAGCGATGGAACCACGTTTCCTAGGTGTTCGCGCTGTATTAACCAAATCATTTGCACGTATTCACGAGACCAACTTGAAAAAACAAGGTATGTTGGCTTTAACTTTTGCAGATAAAGCTGATTACGATAAAATTCAAGAAGATGATAACATTGATATTATTGGCCTAACTGAGTTTGCTCCTGGTAAACCGTTAACCTTAGTGTTTACACATGCTGATGGTAGCAAAGATGAAATTTTAGCTAACCATACTTACAACGATCAGCAAATTGAATGGTTTAAAGCTGGTGCAGCATTAAACATCATTCGTAAGCAAGTTGCTGGTAATTAAATTATTTTCTAAAAAAAACGGTCTTTAAAAACCCTTGAAATTTTATATTTCAAGGGTTTTTAATTTTATTGC
>JAYWCY010000497.1:0-2475 GCA_043780175.1 Chitinophagales bacterium | reverse complement strand
ACACCAATTAAATTAAAACATATTGTAACAGCAGATTCGCAAGTAGCAATCACGCCTCCAGTAGGTTGCTCTTTGTACGTTAATACTTTGCCACCCGCTTGTTTTACGTATTTATCCTCACCATTTTTATAATTACTGTTTTTATTCAGCGCTGCAATAATTGCAGGAGGTAAAGCCGCACTATCAACTAATTTGGTTAACGAGGTATCGCCTTGCTTACCGGTGACCATTTCAGTAAAAATGTCTTTCTTTTCTGGTATGATTACAAATTTGCCCAAGCCTACTATAAATGCCACCAAAATAAAAGCACTCCAAATTCTGCTTAAAGCCATAAAATACCCCCATCCCCTAAAGGGGGGTTATGGGAAGCGTGAATATAAAGTTTAGTTTCGAATTTCATATCGTACAGCCTTACTTTTGCGGCTCGAAATTTATTGTTCAATAACGTTCTGAACGTACAAGTGTGCGACGCAACAAATGCTAAATAGTAGCACTACCGCTGGTTACACAAAATTAGTTTTTCAGAATAAAACCTCCCTTTAGGGAAAGAGGGTTACATATTATGAGTTTACAAGCAGGAATTGTAGGATTACCAAATGTTGGAAAATCAACTTTGTTTAATGCCGTAAGTAATAGTGCCAAAGCACAAGCCAGTAATTATCGCTTTTGTACCATAGAACCCAATGTGGGCTTGGTAAATGTACCAGACGAACGCATGACTAAATTGGCTGAACTGGTAAAACCTGATAGAATTGTACCCACACAACTTGAAATTGTAGACATTGCTGGCCTAGTAAAAGGTGCTAGTAAAGGTGAAGGTTTAGGCAATAAATTTTTAGGAAATATTAAAGAAGTAGATGCTATTATTCATGTAATAAGATGCTTTGAGGACGAAAATGTGTTGCGTGAAGAAGGTGCGATAAACCCTGTAAGTGATAAAGAAATTATAGATACAGAATTGCAATTAAAAGATTTAGATGCAGTAGAAAAGAAACTACAACGCACCGAAAAAATGGCAAAAACTGATCCTAAAGCCAAAGCTGAATTAGAGGTTTTACAACAGTGTAAAGCACATTTAGAGCAAGGTAAAAGTATTAGAGGTTTGGATTTAAGCAAGGAAGAAAAACTAGCAATTGCTGATTTATTTTTACTAACAGGGAAGCCTGTATTGTATGTGGCTAATGTAGACGAAGCGAATATGCATACTGGCAACAAATACTCTGAAGCCCTTGCTACTGCTGCAAAACAAGAAGGTGCACAGGTAATTGTAATGTGCAACAATATAGAAGCACAAATTGCAGAAATGGAGGCAGAGGATGACAAGCAAATGTTTATGGATGAGTATAAAATGACTGAACCTGCTTTAAATAGATTGATACAATCTTCCTATAAATTACTAGAACTTGAAACCTACTTTACAGCTGGTGTACAAGAAGTGAGAGCTTGGACCATTCACCACGGCTGGAAAGCCCCGCAAGCCGCTGGTGTTATTCATACCGACTTTGAAAGAGGTTTTATTAAAGCTGAAGTAATTGCATATGAAGATTATGTAAAGTATGGTAGCGAAGCTGCTTGTAGAGATAATGGCAGATTACGTATTGAAGGTAAAGAATATATTGTAAAAGATGGCGATGTAATGCATTTTAGATTTAACGTATAACGCTTTATATTACGAATTTTCAAGACAACTTTACAAATTGCACGAACTAACATTTTGAAATCACCTTTTTGGTTGGCTCTATGTACTTAATTTGTGTAATTAATTTTAATTTGTGTACTACTATTTATGAAAAAGATACTTCTACCCTTTTTAAGCGTTGTTATATTAGCTGCTTGTGGTGGCGATACTGGTTCTCAATCTACCGTAACAACTGCTATAGCAAGCAATGAACCACCGGTTTTGAGCTATACAGTTACTAATATTTATCCGCATGATGCTACTTCATTTACCGAAGGTTTAGAATGGTACAAGAATAATTTATATGAAAGCACAGGGCTGAATAATAAAAGCAAATTGGCGAAAGTTGATTTGAAGACTGGTAAAGATTTACAAAAAGTAACTTTTCCTGAATTTGGCGAAGGCATTACCATATTAAATGGTAAATTATATCAACTAACTTATACTGAAAAAAAATGCTTTGTATATGATGTAAATACCTTCAAAAAAATAAAAGAATTTACATACGATGGTGAAGGTTGGGGCATGACGAATAATGGTAAACAACTCATCATGAATAATGGTGGTCATTCACTTTATTATAGAAACCCAGAAACATTTGCAGTAGAAAAAACCGTACAAGTTACTGATAATAATGGCCCTGTAAAAATGATTAATGAACTTGAATGGGTTAATGGTGAGCTCTATTCAAATATTTGGCAGACTAACTACATTATTAAAATTAATCCAGAAAGTGGTAAAGTTTTAGCCAAAGCAGATCTAACAAACTTTATCAACCAATATGTACCAGACATGGT
>JAYWCY010000496.1:0-3421 GCA_043780175.1 Chitinophagales bacterium | reverse complement strand
TCAAACGAGCTGTTGATGTTGTTGTAGCTACTGTTGCTTTACCGATTGCAGTGCCAATCGTGTCATTAGCATTTATTATAACTTGGTTATCATCCAGAGGACCAGTTTTATTTAAACAGCAACGGGTAGGGTTCAATGGTAAAGTTTTTACTATTTATAAAATACGAACAATGGTACATAATCCTATCGGATATAGTGCGCCAACGGTAAAAGGGGATTCTCGTATTACAAAAATTGGTAAAATACTTCGCAAAACTAAAATTGATGAATTCCCTCAATTCTTAAATGTTTTAAAAGGGGAAATGAGCTTGATAGGCCCACGACCAGAAAAAAAAGATATTGTAGACAGATTTGAAGCAGAAAATATTTTCTACAAATACAGGCATATTGTAAAACCCGGTATTACTGGTTGGGCGCAAGTAAATTATCCAACCGCTACCCCCGAAGAAACCCTTAAAAAACTAGAATATGATTTATATTATATAAATCATATTTCCTTTAAACTAGAATTTCAAATTATTCTCAAAACTGCAGGTGTTATTACTACTTTAGATAGTTTGTAAACCTTTTTGTATTTATAGTGAGGTTGCTCAAAGTTCTATTCAATTATGATTTTTCATTAGAGCGCTCCTTTTCATATATTTTACGTTGCTATTTTAACTCATACATGCTTTTAAGTGCTGCAAATGCTTGAAAACTGTGGATAAACCCGTGTAAAAAACACACTGTCTATTGAAGGTTTAAACGTCAAAAAAGCTATCTTCGCACACCTTGTTAAAAAGGAAAATTATACTCATAGCAAAGAAATTAAGTTATAATCTGCAATGGAAGAGAATACGCCACAATTGCCCGAGCAAACTACCGATAACGACCGCATTATTTCGGTGAATATTGAAGAACAAATGAAGACTGCCTATATCGACTATTCAATGTCGGTAATTGTAGGTAGGGCTTTGCCAGATGTAAGAGATGGTTTTAAACCAGTTCATCGTAG
The DNA here is from genome assembly GCA_043780175.1 of Chitinophagales bacterium. Classification (GTDB taxonomy): domain Bacteria; phylum Bacteroidota; class Bacteroidia; order Chitinophagales; family Chitinophagaceae; genus Parasediminibacterium. Next base: position 2,427 of record JAYWCY010000496.1, on the reverse strand, counting down.
GGTGTTATTTGGCATGAATGAGTTGGGTAACGCTAGCAATAAAGCCTACAAAAAATCTGCCCGTATTGTAGGTGAGGTGATGGGTAAATTTCACCCACACGGTGATGCCTCTATTTACGATACGTTGGTACGTATGGCACAAGATTGGACAATGCGTTACAAAATGGTAGATAGCCAAGGTAACTTTGGTAATCAAGATGGTGATCCACCGGCTGCCATGCGTTATACAGAGGTACGCTTAGAAAAGTTTGCCGAAGCAATGTTGGAAGATTTAGAAAAAGAGACGGTTGATTTTCAACTAAATTTTGATGATAGCTTAGAAGAGCCAACGGTTTTACCTACTAAAATTCCGCAATTATTGGTAAATGGTTCATCTGGTATTGCTGTAGGTATGGCCACCAATATGATGCCGCATAACCTGAGCGAAGTAATTGATGGTTGTGTTGCATACGTTGACAATCAAGAAATTACTGGCGAAGAATTAATTAACTACGTAAAGGCACCTGATTTTCCTACAGCTGGAATTATTTATGGTATGGAAGGCGTAAAAGACGCATTACTTACCGGCCGTGGTAGAGTTGTGTTGCGTGGCAAATGCCATGTAGATACTAAGGCAAGTGGTAGAGAGCAAATTATTATTACAGAAGTGCCTTACCAAGTTGGTTTAGATGCGTTGACCAATAAAATTGGGCAACTTGTAAATGATAAAACAATTGAAGGTATTGCGCATGTTAATAACGAAAGTAATCAGCGTGAAGGTAACCGTATAGTAATAGATTTAAAAAGAGATGCAGTTGCACAAGTGATTATTAATCAACTGTATAAGTTTACTGAATTTCAAACTAGCTATGGCATTAACAATGTAGCTATCAGTAAAGGTAGGCCTAGAATAATGAACCTCAGAGACCTAATTGTTGAGTTTATTGAGTTTAGAATGGAGGTTGTATCACGTAGAGCAAAATTTGAATTGCGCAAAGCAGAAGAACGTGCCCATATTTTAGAAGGTTATTTGAAAGCTTTAGATCATTTAGATGAAGTTATTAAATTAATTCGAAGCAGCAGAACTCCAGATGATGCGAAAGAAGCATTAATTGCTAAGAGTAAAGAAGAAAAATGGTATATCAACCAAGAAATTTTTGGTGAGGTAACAGAGGAGCTCTACAGACAAGAACAAGGCTTATCTGATTTGCAGGCAAAAGCTATTTTAGAATTGCGTTTGCAACGTTTAACTGGCATGGAAAGAGATAAAATTATTGAAGAATTCAATGGTCTTATTAACACCATTACACGTTTGAAAGCTTTATTAGCAAGTGAACCATTACGTTATGAGTTAATTAGAACTGAACTATTGGAAATTAAAGCCAAGTTTGGTGATACGCGTAAAACGGAAATACAATACTTGGCTAATGAAATGCGTATGGAGGATTTCATTAAAGATGAAGATGTTGTTATTACTATTTCACATTTAGGTTATATTAAAAGAACCACAGCAACCGATTATCGTCAGCAAAAAAGAGGTGGTCGTGGCGCAATTGGTAGCAAAACTAGAGATGAAGATTATGTAGAGCATTTGTTTGTTGCATCTACACATCATACCATGTTATTTTTTACAGAAAAAGGACGTTGCTTTTGGATGAAAGTTTACGAAATTACTGAAGGTGAAAAATCTGGTAAAGGCAGAGCGATACAAAACTTGATACAAATACCGCAAGACGATAAAATACGTGCAATTATTGATGTTAAACGATTAGATGATAAAGAATTTGTAGATTCACATTATATTGTATTATGTACTAAAAGAGGTATTATCAAAAAAACGTCGTTAGCCGATTTTAGTCGTCCGCGTGCAAATGGTGTAAATGCCATCACAATTAATGAAGGCGATGAACTATTAGAAGCTAAAATGACGGATGGTAATAGCCAAATTATGATGGCTATAAAAAGTGGTCGAGCCATTCGTTTCCCGGAAGCAAAGGTACGTTCTACTGGTCGAGGTGCTATTGGTGTTGGCGGTATTGAAGTAGATGACACCAAAGATGAAGTGGTTGGTATGATTTGTGTAAATGCAAATGACACTAGCCGAAATGTTTTGGTTATCAGCGAAAATGGCTACGGTAAAAGAACAGCGATAGAAGATTATCGTGTTACAAACCGCGGTGGTAAAGGTGTAAAAACCATTAATGTAACGGACAAAACCGGTACATTGGTAGGTATTATGGATGTTAATGATACAGAAGACTTGATTGTTACTTGTAAATCTGGTATTACATTGCGTACATCACTAGCAGCGATTAAAGAATCTGGCAGGGCTACACAAGGTGTTAAAATTATTCGTATTGACACTAAAGATTCTATTGCGGCAATTTCTAAAATTGAAGCTGATGAAGAAGAGACAGTGGTTGATGAGTCTTTAATTGTAACTGATGG
>JAYWCY010000495.1:0-8467 GCA_043780175.1 Chitinophagales bacterium | reverse complement strand
GCTGTATATCCATCTTATTTACAGCTGCGCAAATATCAGTTATTGGCCATCAGCAATAGTCTTAGCGAAGAAGGAGTGAAGAAGATTCGTCGTTTTGGGCATAGCTTGGAATTTGAACAGATTAAAGAATATGTGCAAGGCGATGATTACCGAACCCTAAACTGGAAGGCTACTGCAAAAAGTGGACAGTTAATGGTAAATACTTACAGCGATGAAAAGAGCCAACAGATTTACTGCGTAATAGATAAGGGCAGGGTAATGAAAATGCCTTTTGAAGGCTTGAGTTTGTTAGATTATGCCATTAATGCCTCACTGGTATTAAGTAATGTGGCATTAATGAAACAAGATAAAGCCGGCTTAATCACTTTTGCCGAAGGTGTAGGTGCGTTTGTAAAAGCCGATAAAAAAGCGTTGCAAATGCAAGTGATTTTAGAAAGCTTATATAACCAAAAAACGAGGTATTTAGAAACCGATTTTGAGCGACTTTATGTGACTTTAAAAACAAAAGTTACACAACGTAGTTTGGTGGTTTTGTTTACCAACTTTGAAAGCCTAAGTGGTATGAAAAGGCAATTACCATATCTGCGTAAAATTGCTGCCCAACATTTACTAGTAACTATATTTTTTGAAAATACAGAACTTAGCCAGGTGCTTCATCAGCCAGCAGAAAATCTAGAAGCCGTTTATACCAAAGCCATCTCAGAGCAGTTTGCATACGAAAAACGACAAATTGTAAAAGAATTAAACAGTTATGGTATTATGAGCATTTTAACTGCACCCAAAGATTTAACAGTAAATGCCCTCAACAAATATTTAGAAATCAAGGCGAGGAATTTAATTTAAATATACCAACCAAACAGTTTGCAGCAGCTACATAAAATTCCACTTTGTCTTGATAAAGTAATAGCAGTAAATGGGAATTTTAGAACGATTTGGGCTTTAAATATTCTCAGCATTTTACAAGATTGTTTAAACAAAAGGTAGGTATTTCGCCCAATGAATATAGAACGCTTAATTAACATGTTTTATTTTTCGAAATAAGCTAGCGTACCACCTACCCAATCCTTATTAGCATTGTAACGTACACCAATCATTTTTCCTTTACTCAATCTTGCAAGGTTATTTGTGGCTATTGGTCTTGGTTCGCCGTCTTTCCAAAAATAAAAAATACGAATTTCTGCTTTGGCAGGTTCGTTAGGTGTTACTATTACATCAGCGTATTTCACTTTTTTCTGTAAAATCCAGTTGTGTGGTTCTTCTACAGCAGCTATATCAGCTGGTGTCACATCTATTATCACACCTTGCCCTGCAAATGAGAATAATGGCTTTAAGACATAATTTTCAAGATCTGTTGGCATGGAATCTATTTCATCTAAAAATCTGGTTTCTGGTACATATTTGTGTTTTATAAAAGGCAATGTGTATTTACTAATTTTGTAAAACCAGTTAGGATGAGGTACCCATTCTACATCTAAATCTTGTAACAGTAATTTACCTTTTTCTTGTATCGCTTGCGTTTGTTGTTGCAAGTCATCAAATATGATGCGGTTATAAATGCGTTTGATAGGCGTTTTTACGCCATTGTGAATGTAATATAATAACTTATTTTCTTGTATTAACTCAGTTAGGCAAATGGTCTTAATACCTACATAATCCTCCGTACAATAAAAGTCAATTTTAGTTTTTTGCGCATGCGGAAAAATTTCTAATAGAACCACATTTTCTGCTGCGTAATTGCCAAGAATAATTTCTTTCAATAAATTAATATAAGATGCACTATCAAAATTATTGAAGTAGGTTGAGAATGTATCAGGAATTTGCCAGCATTTTGTTGCAATTTCTTCTTGTAAAATTTGAAAAGCAAATAGGCTAGGGAAGCCCTGCATTTCAACAAGTTGTGGCTCTAATTCGCCCTGCTCATTTTCACAAATACCAAAATCAAACGCAATAAAGTTTGAAAATTTTGTACCATTTGGTACTTTAACTTGCGGTGGTACAGCGTTTTTGGTTAAGGCATAAAAATTTGGTTGCACAATGACATCAACAATACTTTCGCAAGCTTCTAGTATTTTATTGGTAAAAGACTTATCAATGAAAATGGGTGTTTCCGCAACCCTAAATGAAATGGCATCAGGGTGTTTATTATCTAGTTGCGCTAAATAATCATTGTATTTATCTATAGTAAATGCTGTGTTAAACCACTGCCTCATTGCAGGTATCATAAGCCTTTGTTTATTAATCAATATGCCATACAAAAATATTTTGGCAAGAATAAAGATAGGTAATAATTTGCTATTTAGTGTTGTTACCATTTTGTAATCAATAGCCGGTTAAGTGTGCCTCTTTTGGTAGGCTTTAATACTATTTTCTTATTTTCATTTAATAATTAACCAAAACAATAGCGCATCTTAATCTGCAACTTAATGGCAACATCCACAAATACTGATAAATTTTCTGCTTATCAAACACTCGTAATTCTACTTTTGGCATTAACACAATTTACTGTTGTACTAGATTTTATGGTCATGTCACCATTGGGTGATATGTTAATGAAATCTATGAATCTTAGCACTACACAATTTGGCTTTGCTGTATCTGGCTATGCATTTAGTGCGGGTATTTCTGGACTACTAACGGCTGGCTTTGCCGATAGATTTGATAGAAAAAAACTCCTATTGTTTTTTTACATCGGATTTATTGTAGGCACTTTATTTTGTGGCCTTGCCACTTCTTATGGTTTATTACTTGCTGCACGCATTGTTACTGGCTTATTTGGTGGGGTGATAGGTTCTATTTCTAGTGCTATAGTTGCAGATTTGTTTCCTTTAGAAAAACGTGGCCGTGTAATGGGTTTCATGCAAATGGGTTTTGGCGCTAGCCAAGTGTTGGGTATGCCTATAAGCTTATATTTAGCTAATGCTTGGGGCTGGCAAGCCCCATTTTTTATGATTGTGGGTTTATCTACCATTGTTTGGTTAATTATTGTCATAAAAATGCTACCCATCACCAAGCATTTAAGTGTGCAGTCAGATAGAAACGCATTTCAACATTTGGTGCATACCATTTCACAGCGCCACTATCGTATTGGCTTTTTAGCTACTGCATCTTTGTCGTTAGGTGGTTTTATGATGATGCCTTGGGGTAGTGCATTTTCTATCAATAATTTACACATTACAGTTAAGCAATTACCATTATTGTTTATGATTTCTGGCGTTAGTTCATTAGTAGTGATGCCTTTAATAGGAAAACTAAGCGATAAAATAGATAAGTTTAACATATTTGCCATTGCATCGCTGTGGATGGTGGTGATGGTACTAATTTATACCAATTTAACGCCAGTACCGTTTTGGATAGTGATGCTTATGAACATTAGTTTTATGGCAGGTATGATGAGCCGTATGATACCTGCAATGGCATTAACTTCTGCTTTACCAAAACTGCAAGATAGGGGTGCTTTTATGAGTATTAATGCATCGCTACAGCAAATTGCTGGCGGCGTAGCTGCTGCAGTTGGTGGTTTAATAGTAGTTCAAAAAACAAAAACTAGCCCATTAGCGCATTACAATACTTTAGGCTATATTATTGTTAGTATTACACTTGTTAGTATTTATTTGGTGTATCGCGTGAGTAAGATGATAAAGGGCGGCATCAAATTGTCTTAATAAAATTATGATCAATATGACAGCAATAGTGGTAGGTGCAACGGGTGCTACAGGTAAGCAGCTAGTGGCACAGTTATTAGAAAATCCCAATGTTGCTACCGTGAAAATTTTTATACGCAAGAAAATTACTTTATCACATCCTAAACTAGAAATTTATGTAGTAAATTTTGATGTGATTGATACTTGGCAACACTTACTTGCAGGCAATGTATTGTTTAGTGTATTAGGTACAACTTTAAAACAAGCAGGTAGTAAAGTCAATCAGTACAAAGTAGATGTTACGTATCAATACAATATAACGAAAGCAGCTTTGGGCAACGGTATTTCTACAATTGTATTATTGTCTGCTTTTGGTGCAAACCCAAGTTCTATCTTCTTTTATCCTAAAATGAAAGGCGTGTTAGAAGCTTTGTTGAAAAATTTGCCACTTGTTAGTCTACATATTTTTCAGCCAGGTATTTTAGAGCGCTTCGCAAATGATGAACGTCTTCTTGAGAAGCTTTCTGTAAAGTTGCTACAATGGTTGAATGGCTTTGACATTTTGCTTTCACAGGCGCCAATACCTGTGGCGTTATTAGCTGCTAAAATGATAAAAGTAGGTATAAGGGATAATGTAGAAAAACTGAGGTATTATCGGTTGAATGCTATTTTGGAGGTATAGTGTACTGGGCATTCTATTAATACCAAGATAATTAAGATATTTTTTGGTACGGTATTAGCCTGTAATACAAAAACTATTATGGAAAAAAGAATATTAGGTATTATTTTATCAATTGTTGGGATGATTGGACTGATTGCCGCAGGTGTTATTTTTATGAATAGAAGTAGTACTGAAACAAATTTTAAGCAAATAGCGATATACAGTATTTTGGGAGCTATTTTCTTTTTTGCAGGTATTGGCTTAATCAGAAATACAAACGATAAGGCAGCTTAAAAGCATTTGCAGCAAATAAATGAGGTATTAAAAAAGCCACTCTAAATTACTATAGAGTGGCTTTATATTTGAATTAATTAGTGTTTCTTATTCGAATTTAAGATCTAGACCTAAACCTCTTAATTCATGCACCAATACATTGAATGATTCTGGAACACCCGGTCTTGGAATATTTTCGCCCTTAACAATTGCCTCATAGGTTTTTGCACGGCCAATAATATCATCAGATTTTAAGGTTAACAATTCTTGTAAAATGTTAGCAGCACCGTATGCTTCTAGTGCCCAAACCTCCATCTCACCAAAACGTTGACCACCAAACTGAGCTTTACCACCCAATGGTTGTTGTGTAATTAAACTATATGGTCCAATTGAACGCGCATGCATTTTATCATCAACCATATGATGCAATTTAATCATATAAATAACACCTACAGTTGCTTTCTGGTGGAAACGATCACCCGTTTCGCCATCATATAGATACGTATGTCCGTTAAGAGGAATACCTGCTTGGTTACACAAAGCTTCAATTTCGTCAGTGCTTGCACCATCAAAAATTGGGGTAGCGAATTTCATTCCTAGTTTTAAACCCGTCCAACCAAGAATGGTTTCGTAAATCTGGCCAAGGTTCATACGAGAAGGTACGCCCAATGGATTCAATACGATGTCAACTGGTGTACCATCTTCCATAAAAGGCATGTCTTCTGCACGAACAATTTTCGCAACAATACCTTTATTTCCGTGGCGACCTGCCATTTTATCACCAACTTTCAGCTTACGTTTAACAGCAAGATATACCTTAGCTAGTTTCAACACACCTGCTGGCAATTCATCACCAATAGATATGTTAAATTTCTCTCTTTTGTATCTACCTAACTCTTCATTATACTTAATCGTGTAATTGTGCAATAAAACGTTGATATAATTATCTGTTTCTTCGTCACCTGTCCAACCCAATGGGTTTACAGTTGCATATTCGATAGAAGATAAGTTTTTGTAATTAAACTTAGCACCTTTACCAATTAAGCTTTCGCCAAAGTTGTTAGTAACACCTAGTGAAGATTTGTCTTTTAACAATGTTTGCAATTTGCTCAACAATTGTTCTTTAACGTCTTCAACAACAGTTTGGTGTGCTTTCTCAACTTTTTCTAATTGTGCTTTTTCTTTAACTTTTGTGTTCTTATCCTTCTTAGCACGTTGGAATAATTTCTTATCAATCACAACACCTTCTGTACCGTTTGGTGCTTTTAACGATGCATCTTTTGCATCACCAGCTTTATCACCAAATATAGCACGTAGTAATTTCTCTTCTGGTGTAGGATCACTTTCACCTTTTGGAGTAATCTTACCAATTAAGATATCACCTTCTTTGATAGTAGCACCAATTCTGATAATACCATATTCATCTAGATCTTTAGTAGCTTCTTCAGAAACGTTTGGTATATCTGGCGTTAATTCCTCTTCACCCAATTTAGTATCACGTACTTCTAGTTCATATTCATCAATGTGAACAGATGTAAACATGTCTTCTCTTGCTACTCTTTCGTTAATTACAATTGCATCCTCGAAGTTGTAACCTTTCCAAGGCATAAACGCAACAACCAAGTTTCTACCTAATGCTAATTCACCATCTTTGGTTGCATAACCTTCAGTTAAGAAGTCGCCTTTTGTCACTTTTTGTCCTTTTCTTACCGCAGGTCGCAAGTTGATACAAGTAGCTTGGTTGGTTTTAATAAACTTGGTTAATTTATAAATAATCAAATCATCTTCAAAAGATACTAAACGGTCTAAATCGTTTCTATCGTAACGAACATGAATTTCATTAGCGTCAACAAATTCTACAACACCAGTACCTTCAGCGTGAACTTGAATACGAGCATCACGGGCAGCACGACCTTCTAAACCAGTACCTACAATTGGAACTTCCATTCTAATTAACGGTACAGCTTGACGTTGCATGTTCGAACCCATCAAAGCACGGTTAGCATCATCATGCTCCAAGAAAGGAATTAAAGACGCACTTAAACCAACAATTTGGTTAGGTGCAACGTCCATATATTGTACGTCAGCTCTATCTAAAATTGGGAAATCACCAGTATCTCTAGATACAACTTTCTCTTCTAATAAATTACCTTTATCATCAATAGGTGAATTTGACTGGGCAACTTTTACATTTTCCTCAGCTTCTGCACTTAAATATAATAAATCTTTTACGTTTACTTTGCCATTTTCTACAGTACGGTACGGGGTTTCAATAAAGCCCATATCGTTAATCTTTGCGTGAACGCAAAGTGTAGAAATCAAACCAATGTTTGGTCCTTCTGGTGTTTCAATAGTACATAGACGACCATAGTGACTATAGTGTACGTCACGTACCTCAAAACCTGCTCTTTCTCTACTTAAACCGCCGGGCCCTAGTGCAGAAATACGACGTTTGTGCGTAATTTCTGATAAAGGATTCGTTTGATCTAAGAACTGAGACAACTGAGAAGTACCAAAGAAAGAGTTGATTACAGAAGATAAAGTTCTTGCATTAATCAAATCTACTGGGGTAAATACTTCGTTATCACGAACGTTCATACGTTCACGAATGGTACGAGCCATACGAGCTAAACCTACACCAAATTGTGCATATAATTGCTCACCCACAGTACGTACACGACGATTGCTTAGGTGATCAATATCGTCAATTTCAGCTTTAGCATTTGTTAAGCGAACCAAGTACTTAACAATTTCAATAATATCTGGTTTAGTTAATACTTTTTTAGTTAAAGGATATTCTAAACCTAATTTACCATTGATTTTGTAACGACCAACTTCACCTAAATCGTAACGCTTATCACTGAAGAATAATTTATCAATAATACCACGGGCAGTTTCATTATCAGGGGCATCAGCACCACGCAATTGGCGGTAAATGTGCTGAACCGCTTCTAATTCACTGTTAGAAGTATCTTTATTTAACGTATTATAAATAATAGCATAGTCACCACCAACATCCTCTCTTTGTAAGAAAATGCTTTTGATTTCCATTTCAATAATGGTATCAACGCTATCAACATCTAAAATGCTGTCACGTTCCATTACAATTTCGTTACGCTCAATAGATACAACTTCACCTGTATCTTCATCAACGAAATCTTCTACCCATGTTCTTAATACACGTGCAGCTAGCTTTTTGCCAATATGCTTTTCTAATTCGCTTTTTTCAGCTTTAACCTCATCGGCCATGCCAAATAAAGCTAAGATGTCTTTATCCGTTTCAAACCCAATAGAACGCAATAAGGTAGTTACAGGGAACTTCTTTTTACGATCGATGTAGGCATACATTACGTTGTTGATATCAGTTGCAAACTCCATCCAAGCACCCTTGAAAGGAATAACCCTTGCAGAGTAAATTTTTGTACCATTTGGGTGAGTAGACTGACCAAAGAATACACCAGGTGAACGGTGTAACTGAGAAACCACAACACGCTCTGCACCATTTACTACAAAGGTACCACGTGGGGTCATGTAAGGAATATTACCTAAGAATACATCCTGTACAATGGTTTGAAAATCCACATGCTCTTCATCGTTACAGCTTAAACGTAATTTAGCTTTTAACGGCACAGCATATGTCAATCCACGCTCCATACACTCATCAATAGAGTAACGTGGCGGATCGATAAAATAATCTAAGAACTCTAATACAAAGATGTTTCTTGTATCAGTAATAGGAAAATTGTCCTTAAACACACGGAACAAGCCTTCCACATTACGCTTATCGGGCGTAGTTTCTAATTGAAAAAATTCTCTGAAGGATTGTAACTGAATGTCTAGTAAATCGGGTGTTTCAGCCAAGTGTTTAGTCTTACCGAAATTTACCCTGTTG
>JAYWCY010000494.1:0-3659 GCA_043780175.1 Chitinophagales bacterium | reverse complement strand
ATATCAATTTTACTAATGGCTGTTTTAAAAGGGTCTGCCCCATCGTTAATGATATATTGTGCATTTATTTTATCACGCAGTTTAAAGTATAGCGCAGCGCTTTCAGCACGTTTGCTACCCACACTTTCCGTTGCATTGGCTCCCAATTCTTCAGCTCTGGCTATAAAAGTGGTGTTAAAAAGTGTATTGGCTGTTTGCATTTCTGTTACCCAATCAGTGATGCCCAATTGTGCTACTGCAGCCACTAAATTGGGTTTGGTGGTTAAATCGCGCACCATGCTGGTAATGGTTTCGGTTTCTGCTTGGTAGTTCTGTTTTGCAATACGCTTGCCATATAGTGCTAATGCTTTAGATAAGGTAGTGGCGGCGACTTGTTTGGCTTCATCAAAATGGTAAGTCATGCTATCTACTATTTTAGAAATACCGACAACGGCGCTATCACGTCGCTCATCAATTAGCAACATCTCTGAGGTTATTTCGCTACCCTGCGCTACTTTGTAAAAATTATCTATAACAGTTGTAATGGCAGCAAATGCATTGTATGGTGCTACTACCTGGAGGGCTTCAGCCCCAATGTTGTTAATAATTTGTAGCATGTCTTTGCTAAACTGTAAATACTCGGGGTTACGTAGTTTTTTTACGTCGATGGCTGCAATCATATCATTATTTTTTAGTGAATAGCAACATTATGCAATTTGTTTTCGGATACAAATATTACAGATACATTTAACAAGTTTTTAGCGATTTATTAAATAAAAATACATTTCGTGTGAACAGTGAAATCGTCCGCCGCATCGGCGCAAGGCTTCATGGTAACAGGGAAAGCGTCCGCCGTATCGGCGGAAGCTTTTCTGTGGCAGTAAAATCGTCCGCCGCCTCGGCGCAAGGCTTCATGGTAACAGGGAAACGGCCCGCCGCATCGGCGGAAGCTTTTCTGTGGCAGTAAAATCGCCCGCCGCCTCGGCGGACGGTTTCATCTAAACTATAAAATCGTTCGTAATGAGGTTGTAGGCTTGTTTTTGCCGATACAAATGGTAGTGATAGCATTCTATCAATTAGCCAAACTAGCAGTTGCATGGCTTGGTTGTACATTTTTGAGTTAAATGTTGCGGTAAAGGGGTAAGCTCTGATGTTTTCCGCTTGCGCCAATGGCCTCAACAAAAACGTCCGGGCCTTTACGACCTCGGACGTTTATTTTTAAATGCTATCTTTTTTAACTAAAATAACAAGTGTTGTGTACTACCCATTTAAGCTCTTCATCATCGCTTCAGGGTAGCGTGTACCTGCGGCTGCATTTTTACCAAATATGCTATCAATATTTTCTAGGTCGGCTGTTGATAAATTTACCGATAAAGCACCTGCATTTTCTTCTAAATACTGGATGCGTTTTGTACCTGGAATTGGGAAAATAGAATCACCCTGTGCCATTACCCAAGCCAATGCTAATTGAGATGTGCTACAACCTTTCGTAAGGGCTATTTCTTCAATTTTTTTAACTAAAGCTAGGTTTTTATTAAAGTTATCGCCTTGAAAGCGAGGTGAAAAACGACGATAATCATCTGATGCAAAATCTTCAAATTGTTTTATTTGCCCTGTTAAAAATCCACGACCTAAAGGGCTATAAGCAACAAACGCAATTCCTAATTCTTTGCAAGTTGCCAATACATCATCTTCTGGGTCTCTTGTCCATAACGAGTACTCGCTTTGCACAGCAGAAATAGGATGTACGGCATGTGCTTTACGCAATGTATCAGATGAGACTTCGCTTAAGCCAATACCACGTATTTTGCCCTGTGCAACTAATTTAGACATGGCACCAACCGTATCTTCAATAAGTGTATTGGGGTCTTTTCTGTGTAAATAATAGAGATCTATCATCTCTACATCCAATCGCTTTAAGCTCGCTTCACAAGCTGCTTGTACATACGCTGGACTACCATTTAACCCTCTCACAGTAGGGTTAGTGGCATCACGTACAATACCAAATTTGGTAGCTAAAGTGATGTTTTTTCTACCCACTTGCTTTAAAGCAGTACCTACTAATTGTTCGTTAATAAATGGGCCATATATATCTGCGGTATCCCAAAAAATAATACCTAATTCTAAAGCTCGTTGTAATACTAGCATGCTTTCAGCATCGTTTCGGGCACCATAAAATTCGCTCATACCCATACAACCCAAACCTAATTGTGATGTAATGATGCCTTGACTACCTAATGGACGATTTTGCATGATATTGATGTTTTTGATGAATATATATTATAATCCAAGTACTTGTTTCATATTATAAATGCCTTTTTTGCCAATAATAAATTCTGCGGCTAAAACGGCACCACCAGCAAAGCCTAAGCGATTATGGGCGGTGTGAATAATTTCGATATCGTCTATCGCAGAATGGTACTTGATTTTGTGTGTGCCAGGTGCAGGATCTATTCTTTCGCTGAGGATTTCTAGCTCTTCAACATTATCGCTGATATGGTTTACCCAAGCTTTTTTGCTGGTTATGGTTTGCAAAACTTGTTCTGCTAATGTAATAGCAGTGCCGCTTGGTGCATCTCTTTTTTCAGTATGGTGAATTTCTTCAAGCATCACATCGTAGCTAGTGTGACGCTTCATTAGGTTGGCTAAATAAGTATTCAACTCAAAAAATAAGTTGACACCAATACTATAATTACTTGCATATACCAATGATGCGTTTTTAGCTTCACACTCAGCTTTAATCTCGTTCCATTGTGCTAACCAGCCAGTGCTACCACAAACAACTGGTACACCTGCTTCGAAGCATTTTTTAAGATTGTCAGCGGCGCTATGTGGGCTTGTAAATTCAATAGCTACATCGCATTGCTGCAAATTGGCTACTGTAAATTGGTCTTGATTAGAAATATCGAATTTAAAAAGTACCGTATGGCCTTTTTCTATGGCAATGGCTTCAATGGCTTTTCCCATTTTCCCATATCCTATTAATGCAATGTTCATTTGAATTATGAATTATGAATTATGAATTATGAATCACTGTTACGAAGAGATTTTTGCAAATCATCATTCATCACTAATAACTCATCATTTACTAAGTATGCTACTCATTTTATGAGTTGGCGTTTTATAGCTTACTACCAAACTTACACCTGGTCCTTTTGTAGTAGGATTAAAAGTGGGTTTAATAGTCAAGGCTAAATCGTTACTTACATCAAAATTTTTTAAGTGCCCAAAAACGGTGGCATCCGCCACATTTAAGCCCCAAACTATAAAAAACCACAAGATAGAGTAGTCTCTGTTTTTTCTAGCAGCATTTCTGGCAGATTGAATACTAGCAACATCTACTCTTTTGTAAATAGGGTCTAATCCATTATAATCTGTGCTATCTGCGGCTGTAGCACCTAAGGCTGCTTTGTATCTTGCCTCGTAGGCAAAGCGCAACTCTTTGTAATAGTTATCGTTAAAAATATAGGTATAGGTTGGTATAGCTATTGCACCATACACAATGGGTAATTTCCAATATTCTCTATTATACATTTGCCCTAAACCAGGGAAGTATAACGACCGCCTTGTAGCTATTCTGGGGTCGTGCTTTGGTTTGGTGTTGATTATCGGGGTATCAACTTTTGCAACAACAGTAGAATCTTTTAGTAGCTTGTTTGACTTTGTAATGTTGGTAATTG
>JAYWCY010000493.1:0-3143 GCA_043780175.1 Chitinophagales bacterium | reverse complement strand
CGAACAATTATGCCAAAGTTTTTTGGGCGGATCGATTCAACAATTTTATGCAATCTTTTTCTTTCTTCGCCAGAGTGTATTTTTTTAGATACGGCAACTATTTCGTTAAAAGGTGTTACCACAATAAATCGACCAGGTAAACTTAGTTCGCAGCTTAACCTTGGGCCTTTTGCGGCAATTGGTTCTTTTAAAATTTGCACCAATACGTTTGGTTTGCCGTTTAAAACCTCGTTTATTTTTCCAGTTTTAACTATTTCTGGTTCTATATGAAATTTAGAAAATTCAAAACCACTTTCATCTTTATCAGTTATTGCTAACTGTGTAAACTTTAAAAGCGATTTTACAAAAGGCGATAAATCGGTATAATGTAGAAAGGCATCTTTTTCAAAACCAACATCTACAAAAGCAGCATTAAGCCCTGGGATAAGTTTTTTTACTTTCCCAAGATATAAATCACCTACACCAAAGTTGGCGTCGGCTTTTTCGTTATGAAGTTCAACCAGTTTTTTTTCTTCTAGGAATGCAATTTCAACACCGACTGGGCTTACGTTTATAATTAGTTCTTTGTTCACAAAATTTGCAACTTTAAGATAAATGAAAAATTAAAATAGCACCGCCAAATAATGGGATGCACAGCAGTACACAACTACTAAAAACTTGTTACTTACTGTTGAGGATGGGGTAGGAAGGTAAAGTTGCGTAAGATAAGTACGAAGTAACAAGCCCAATAATGTGTAAAATGGTGTCCCGCAGATGAGGGACACCATTTTTATAGAGTCTATTAAAAAGAAAACTATTTCTTCTTATGACGATTTTTTCTTAAACGTTTTTTTCGTTTGTGCGTCGCAATTTTATGACGTTTTCTCTTTTTACCACAAGGCATACCAAGACATTTTAATTAGTTAAAAATTCAATTTATAATTAGTAAATAACACTCTAAAAGATTGTTATTTATTGATTCAGTTGTTTAATCCTATGATCCAATTCTTCCTGTGCTTTTGGATTGGGGATTCGTTTCTTCACTTCGCTGTACCACTTCACAGCATTTGATTTATCGCCTTTGGCATCGTAACACTCGGCCAAATTTAATGCTGCTTCTAAATCGTTCGGTTGCTTGGTAACAATAATGTTAAAGTGTTCTATTGCTTTGTCATATTGGCCACTTTTTTTACCACCCAAACCTAAAATTAATTGAGCGTACAAATTATCGGGGTTCTTTTCTGCTATCGCTTTTACAGGTAAAATACCCTGCATGGGATTGTTAGAAATATTGCCCAAAATATAGCAAGCACCCAAACCAATTTTGCTACTGTCGTTATCCGGATTTAAAACCAAGGCTTTGTCTAAAAGATCTTTTGCGTTGGTGGCCAACCATGTTTGCATAGCTGGGTCACCTTCTATCATCAAGTTATCTAAAAATTGACGGGCAGCAAATGTGAGGCTTTTTTCTGAATTTTCCAACTTTGCCGCTTCGGCAGTATAAAAAACGTAAGGTTCAAAAATTCTGGCAGAGTCTTTCCAAAAACGCGCCAGCTGGTGGTAGATGTGCAGTTGCTGTTCTTTTACATCACCACGGGTAACGCTGTTTTCTAAACGGGTAATGCGTTCGTTTTGTTCGGGGGTAAGTTTTAGCTTGGCTTTGCTTAGCAAATTGCTGAATTGTACAGCAGTTGGTGCCTGATTAGGCACTTCGGAAACAGGCGTTAAAGTATTTACTTTTTTTGGCGGGATCGTTTTGCCAAATAAAAATAAAACGATTACCAATGCGATGCCACTGCCCACCAAGATGACTTGTTGTTTGTTCACTACAAAAAAATTTGTGGCAAAACTAATCTAGTTGCTCTTTGCAATTGGTTTTAACTTCTGCAATAAATTCTTTGGCAGGTTTAAACGCAGGGATAAAATGTTCAGGAATGCTAACTGCAATATTTTTTTTGATATTTCTACCAATTTTTGCTGCTCTTTTTTTAGGATAGAAGCTACCAAAGCCACGTATGTAGATGCTTTCACCTTTTGTAACCGATTCCTTAACTTCTTTAAACATGGTTTCAAGGGTTACTAAAACATCTACTTTTGGTATGCCTGTTTTGTCTGCAATTTGGTTGATGAGGTCTTGTTTTCTCATTATTTAGTTAATTAAAATTGACTTATATTGGCTCTAAAATAAAACAAAATAGCTGACACTTACAAACAAAATAGTTGCTAGTGATTATATTTTAATATGTGATTTGAGTAAATTAATAAACCGTAAAATTATTTGCTGGTTTTTGTATGATAGTAGTCTTTAAAATTAATTTTGGCTGAACTCAGCTAGTTTTTTTTAATTAAAAGCAATAGCTTGTATTGTGTTTTACTAGATGCTTCGAATTTATGTGATGTGTTGCGGCTTGATAATCTGTTGTGAGACTTCTTCCATAATTCATTAAAAAATAAATGCCAACATCTTAGCGAGGCACGGAACCAGTTGTATTGCTGCGAAATAGAAAAGATTGCAGCTTTCCTCGCAAAAACGAAAATTAATTAGGCAGGAGGTCTTTTATACGAAATTAATAGATAGACATACGTTCAGCATTAAATTAAAAACTTATTAATTTACCCTTAAGATGCGTTTGTGAAAGTAAATGCCATTAATTTAGAGAAAATTTTTACAATAAGAATCTTTTTTTGATGGTATCTGTATGTTAACCAATTATTATG
Source organism: Chitinophagales bacterium (assembly GCA_043780175.1). Lineage (GTDB taxonomy): Bacteria > Bacteroidota > Bacteroidia > Chitinophagales > Chitinophagaceae > Parasediminibacterium. The sequence goes on along the minus strand of JAYWCY010000493.1, from coordinate 446 downwards.
TTTTTAGCAAATATTTGAAAAACTCAAAAAAAATTTGGTCATTATATAAAAAATTCTATCATTGCATAGATCGGATTTGTATCAAAAAATCCTAAGAAGTAGTATATATAAACTTTCTGTTTTTTATATATTATTTATTAAAGCAACTATTTTTTTCAATAACAGTCGGTTTATGTAACTGAGGTTAGCGAAGCTTTGTAATGACTATACAAACTACAAAAACAAATAGGTTTGATAACAATAGTATATCTAACACCTACTCGGTACATTAACTTATAATCATAAAATATTCAATTAGATGATGGCACTTTTTCTGCAAAAACTGACTAAATATTCTTTTTTCTGTATTATAGCTGTCACTTTCGCTTCTTGCTTATCCAATAAAAACATTACGTATTTTCCCAATTTAAAGGATACAAGTTTTACCATTAAAAACAACAATTTTA
>JAYWCY010000492.1:0-3413 GCA_043780175.1 Chitinophagales bacterium | reverse complement strand
TTGCCCTAATATGGGTGAATGTTGGGGTGCTGGTACGGCCACTTTTATGATTTTAGGCAATGTGTGTACCCGTAGTTGTGCGTTTTGCGCTGTTGCAACTGGTAGGCCTGATGCTGTTGACTGGGACGAGCCGCAACGTGTAGCCGAAGCTATTAACTTAATGAAGGTAAAACATGCGGTAATTACCAGTGTAGACAGAGATGAGCTGAAAGACGGCGGCTCAATTATTTGGTACAATACCATTAAGGCCGTAAAAGCTTTAAATCCTGATACCACTTTAGAAACCTTAATTCCAGATTTTAGAGGTTTTCAAGACCAAATACAGCGTATTATAGATGCTGCACCAGAAGTGGTAAGTCATAATATGGAGACAGTAGAACGCAATACCAGAAAAGTACGTATTCAAGCAAAATATCTGCGCAGTTTAGAGGTATTGCGCTTATTAAAAGTAGGTGGTATGCGTACCAAAACTGGTATGATGCTTGGTATTGGCGAAACCAAAGATGAGGTCATAGAAACCATGAAACACTTGGTTGGTGTGGGTTGTGATGTATTAACCCTTGGTCAATATTTACAACCAACCAAAAAACATTTACCTGTATTAAGATATGTTCACCCAGATGAATTTGCCGAGCTTAGAGAAATTGGCTATGAATTAGGTTTTGATTACGTAGAAAGTGGGCCATTGGTTCGTTCATCTTATCACAGTGAAAAACACGTGGTAAATGGTTATGGTAGAAATAAATGGGAGTCAGAAAAAGTATTATTAGTAACAGTTTAAATTTAAAAAATAATATATCTTAGACATCGAAGCACAAATATGTTATCAGTATTTCGATGGCTTTTTTGCTTAATTATTTTGTATGTGTTAGTGGCAATTATTTTATAAATGCAGGAAACTTATCTATCATTTTACAAGCATCTTTTACATCCCAACCAAAAACTGATGCGCCGTTGGTAATAAACAAATAAGCCACAGGTATTGCCATATTGTATCGTAATACTTGTTGCAATACTGCTTCACTCAATGCAACATCTACGGCTTTACATTCAATCATTAGCCAAGGCTGGTGCTGCTGATTGTACACCAAGATATCAAATCGCTTTTTTAGTTCGCCCAATTTTAATTCTTTTTCTACCGCAATAAGGCTAGCAGGGTAGTGTAGGCTTTGTAGTAAATATTGTATTGTATTTTGACGCACCCATTCTTCTGGCGTTAATTTTACCCACTGTTTTCTTATCTCATCAAATATTACTTCCTTACCTGCTTCGCCTTTAATTTTAAAGTCAAAAGCTGGGTATGCAACTTTTATCATCCAATAAAAGTAAAAAGTTTATTTTTACAAAAGCCCTTTTTTTAACAAAAATAAAAAATCGTACATATGAAGACAAAAGAAGAAATCGTCAACAACTGGTTGCCGCGTTATACAGGTCAAGCTTTAGAGAACTTTGGTGAATATATTTTATTGACAAATTTTAGTAATTATGTAGAAATGTTTGCGCAGTGGAATAAAGTAGAAGTGATAGGAAAAGATAGGCCATTTCAATGTGCAACTGCTGATGGCATTACTATTATCAATTTTGGTATGGGTAGCCCAGGAGCCGCCACAGTAATGGATTTGCTAAGCGCCATTACACCTAAAGCTGTATTATTTTTAGGCAAATGCGGCGGTTTAAAAAAGCGTAACAAAATAGGCGATTTGATACTGCCAATTGCAGCTATAAGAGGCGAGGGTACAAGTAACGATTATTTTCCACCAGAAGTGCCAGCCATGCCAGCATTTGCACTACAAAAAGCAATTTCAACTACTATTAGAGACCATAATACCGATTATTGGACGGGCACTGTGTACACTACTAACCGTCGTGTGTGGGAGCACGACGAGCAATTTAAAGAACAGTTGCAACGCGTAAGGGCTTACGCAATAGATATGGAAACAGCCACCATTTTTATGGTAGGTTTTTACAACCATATACCTACTGGGGCGTTATTGTTAGTAAGCGATAGCCCAATGGTACCGGAAGGCGTTAAAACCGAAGCGAGTGACAAAAAAGTAACATCAAAATTTGTGGAAAGTCATTTGAAAATTGGTATCGACTCGTTAAAACAATTGATTAACAATGGCGCTACAGTAAGGCATTTGAAATTTTAAATCATGTGCCTTGCTATTATTTAATGATTAATATGCCAAGGCAATGACTAATTTTTTAACGGCAGAATGGCGAAAACTAATAATGGCCAATTATGCAGTAGCACCCAATATATTACTGCCATTTTTACCAAAAGGCGTAGAAATAGATCTTTTTGAAGGTAATGCTTATGTAAGTTTAGTTGGGTTTATGTTTTTGAAAAGTAAAATATTTGGTGTGCCAATGCCGTTGATGGGTAGTTTCGAAGAGATTAATTTACGATTTTATGTAAAGCGTTGGGTGAATAATGAATGGCGAAGAGGTGTGGTTTTTATAAATGAAACGGTGCCGTTTAAAGCCGTTGCGGTAATTGCAAATTGGCTATATAAAGAACATTACACAGCTATACCAACTAAGCACGATTGGGTAATAGATAATAATAAAATGAAGATTAATTATTACTGGAAAAAGAATAGCAATTGGTATGATATAAAGTTAGAATCTAGTGCAATAAGCCATAAAATGGAAGCTGGTAGTGTGGAGGAATTTATTTTTGAACACTACTACGGATACACAAAAGTTGATAGCGACAATACTGTTGAATACAATATTGCGCACCCTAGTTGGGAAATCTATCCCGTAAAAAAATCTTCTATCAATTGTAATTTTGGCGATATGTATGGTGCTGCGTTTGCACATTTAAGCAATAGTCAACCAAACTCAATTATGCTAGCAGAAGGTTCTGACATCGCTGTAAAATGGAAAAGAAAAAGGCTATAGAATTTTTCTAATTAGTAAGATCTTTTTTATAAGTAACGTTACCGCAACAAATAGCGTTTAATTTCTTTTTGGGTATCTCTTTCTTTTAAGGTTTCTCTTTTATCGTGTGTTTTCTTACCACGTCCTAAGCCAATCTCTACTTTTACAAATTGGTCATCGCTAAAAAAAATTTTTAATGGAATAATGGTATAGCCACGTTCCTTCATACGTGCTTCTAGCTTCTTTAATTCTTTTTTGTGTAGTAATAATTTACGGTCGTGAACAGCTATATGATTATTGGCTGTACCCAATTTATATTCTGCAATATACACACCACGCATCCATAATTCATGCCTCTCAAATAAGCAAAATGCATCATTAAAGCTCACTTTACCTTCACGAATACTTTTTACTTCGGTACCCATTAAAGCTACGCCAGCAACATATTTATCTTCGATGGCATAGTTAAAATAAGCCTGCCTATTGTTCATTTCTTTTACCATGAGAGCCCCTAACCCCTAAAG
>JAYWCY010000491.1:0-11713 GCA_043780175.1 Chitinophagales bacterium | reverse complement strand
CTTACAAGCGGGTGCCGTAGCATTTATCATAAAACCGTTTAATCCAGTAGAGCTTGGTGCTTTAATTGATAAAATTTTACAACCTTTAACCTAGTGTTGTATGCATAGAGGTAGGTTTTTGTTATGTTTAAGTTGTAGTTGCTATTGCCAGCCTGTTTAAAATAATTATCTTGATTACAAAAATAAATTAGCTTTCAGCATAAAATAGGCTCAATTTTACAGTATCCTAATTGAACGCCAATCTTGTAATACATGAGACCAGTATCTATACCCACTTCTATAAAGAGCTGCTGGCAAAGTAATTTGTCTATAACTGAAAAAATAGCAGCCATTAAAGCAAACTATAACAGTTTATTAAAAGGCCTGCCGCAAGTGTCTGTAGTTATACCTGCTTATAACGAGGAAGCCAATATTTTACAAACACTCTTATCATTAAGCAATAATATTACCCGTTATTCGGTAGAAATAATTGTGGTTAATAATAACTCTAAAGATGCTACTGAACAAGTTGTAACAGCTAGTTGTATAACTTGTGTGAACGAACTTAAACCTGGCATTACCGCCGCACGAACAGCAGGTTTAATGGCTGCTCAAGGCAAGTATATTTTAAATGCAGATGCAGATACCATTTACCCAAAAGATTGGATACAATTGATGGTTACCCCATTAGAAAATAATGATATAGCAATGTGTTATGGTCGTTTTGCATTTATACCCGTAGGTAGTACCGGACGGGTTGCTTATTTTTTTTATGAGTATATAACAGATATCATTAGGCTTATAAAACGCTATTTAAAAGATGAGGCTGTAAATGTTTATGGCTTTAATTCTGCCTTTAGAAAAGAGCAAGGTCTAGCGGTAGATGCTTACCAACACCCACCTGGTAGCAACGAGGACGGTTATTTAGCTTTGAAATTAAGAAACAATGGGTATGGTAAATTACACCAAGTAACCAATACAAAAGCCATGGTTTGGACCACTGATAGACGCATACAAACGGATGGCGGCTTTTTAAAAGCATTACTGTTACGTATTAAAAACTTGTTGCGGCCAAGCAAAGAAATGGTTATACGTAATGATCTATAATTTTGAATTAAAACACATTACTATACAGTGGATGCACTATATTTAATTATAAAGTAGAATCTACGTAAAAAAAGTATCCTTATGATGACTAGTGATAAAGCAAAAATAATGTTGGTAGAAGATGATGTTTTTATGCAAACGCTTTTAAACGAATTTTTAACAGTCAAGTTTACTGTAAGCACATTTATAAATGGTATGGATGCAATGACATCTTTACAAGATGGCAACCTGCCAGATCTCATTATTTCAGACCTAAATATTCCTGAATTAAGCGGTACAGATTTAATAGCACAAGTAAAAGCAAGCGACTTTTTTAAGGCCATACCTATTATGATACTTTCTGGTGAAGAAAGCTCTGAAATGCGTATTAAATGCTTAAACGCTGGTGCAGATGATTTTGTGGTTAAGCCCTTTAACCCAAGAGAACTAGATGCAAGAATTAATGTTATTCTTCGCAGATTAGGTAAATCTTAGTGCTAAAAATTCAACTACCATGAACCCAACAGACGCTACTACACAATTGATAGCCTTAATTAATTGTGATAGCACTACTAAAGCACTATTTACAACTTATCAATTAAATAACAGGCAAATTGTGCATTTTGAAAATGGCATAGACTTGGTAAATAATTGGAAGAAAAACAAGCTAGATATTGTAGCCATCGTATCGCAAAGCGATGTACTATCTAGCAATGGTATTTCGCTACTAGAAAACTTAAAAAAGCGTAAACTACTTACTACACCATTTTGCCTAGTTCTACCAAAAGATCAAGTAACAGAACATAAGCTAAAGCTCGCACTTACAGGTGGTGTTGCAGAAGTATTTACAACGCCACTAATGGCTATTAATATAGAAACAAGGCTTAATTTTTTAATTGATAATTGGGTCAAAATTAGTAGTAAGCAGCAACATAAAGTATTTGCACCTTATAAAACAGAGCTATTTAAAAGAGCTTTTGATTTGTTTTTTGCAGGGATGGCTTTATTATGTTTATCGCCTTTGTTTTTAATAATTTATTTATGGATTAAAATAGAATCAAAAGGGCCAGCTTTTTACTATGCATTACGTGTAGGTACAGGTTACAGAGTATTTAAGTTTTACAAATTTCGCTCTATGTATGCAGATGCGGATAAACGTTTGAAAGATTTAAAACACTTGAACCAATATGCCACTACTACAGACGCAGTACAAATAGCAGCAATAGATCATATGGATCTTAGATGTGCAGAGTGTAAAAATGCTGATATTACTTGTAGGTTTCCTATTTATGCCGATAATATTCAGTGGTGCGAGAAAAGCTATATAGAAAATAAAAGTAGTAAAGCGGGTTCAGCATTTTTTAAATTAAAAAACGACCCAAGAATTACAAAAGTGGGTAAGTTTATACGTAATACCAGTATTGATGAATTGCCACAACTATGGAATGTTATTATTGGCGATATGAGTATAGTAGGTAATAGACCATTACCGCTATATGAAGCAGAAAAATTAACATCCGATAGATATGCTTTACGTTTTTTGGCGCCTGCAGGTATTACTGGCTTGTGGCAAGTAGAAAAAAGAGGTAAAGGTGAAATGAGTGAAGAAGAACGCTTGATGCTTGATAACAAGTACGCCGAGAACCACAGTTTTGTAAATGATATTAGATTGATATTGAAAACCATACCAGCCTTATTTCAAAGCGAAAGTGTTTAAATACGTACCCATTCTTTAGTGTCAAAGTTGTATTGTTTAATCACTTTTGCAGGATTGCCAATAGCTACTGAGTAGGGTGGAATATTCTTGGTAACTATAGCGCCAGCAGCTATTACACTGTGCTTGCCAATGGTTACGCCAGCTGTAATTACTGCGTTAGCAGCAATCCAACAATCGTCTTCTATTACAATGGGTGCGGTTAAAATAGGTTGGTTAGTAATAGGTGTGTTAATATCTCTGTATTCGTGGTTTAAAGCACTGGCAACTATGTTTTGGGCAAAAATAACATTGTTGCCAATGGTAATTGGGCCAATAATGGTGTTACTCATACCAATTAAGGTATGATTGCCAATAAGTACATCACCTACACCATTGTTGATAGTACAAAAATCTTCGATAGTGGAAAATGTGCCAAGTGAAAACTTGTTAAATGGCAATACGTCTAACCGCGTGTAACGCCTGATTTTAGAACCCTTGTCACGGTGATGTATAAATGGATTGACAAACCATTTAACCCATAATCTTGGTCTAGCTTCATTTGTAGGTATTAGTAGCCAGTGGATGAATTTTTTAATAGCAGGATATTGATCTATAATGGCTTTTAGATGCATAAGGTTAGGATGGGTATTGCGAATTTTAATAGACAAAATTTTTATGAAAATAAACTTAATTTCACCTAATCAAATTTGTAGTTTTACAAACATATTCAATTTCTTTGAACCGATTAACTAATCCTAAACATGATTTCTTTTCCGAAATTGTTATTATTGGCTGCGTTGTTTTTTATTAGTACAATCGCATCAGCGCAAGAATCATTATTTAAAGATATTGATACCATTTTTTTACGCAAATTAGTAGATACAGCTAAGGCATACTATCCTAAAGTAAAAACGTTTAATCATAGTGTAACTATTGCAGAAGAAGGTGTGAAAAAGGCAAAAAGTTCTTGGTTCGATTTGTTTACATTCTCTTATTCTTACAGCCCATCTAACACTACTACCATTGTAAGTCCTACACTATCTGGTTCGCAAGTTGGTATATATTTTAATGTTGGAAACTTGCTTTTAAAACCGCACAACATCAAGCAAGCTAAAGAAGAATTAGAAATTATAAAACTTAATAAGCAAGAATATAATTTAAGTATTACAGCAGAAGTAAAAGCACGATATTACAGATATATTCAACAAGTAACTGTATTAAATCTGCAAAGAGAAGCAGTGTTGGATTTAGAGTCGCTTTTTAAGCAAGCAAAATATCGTTTTGAAAAAGGTGAGGAATCATTAGAAAACTATAGCAAAGCTATTATCCAGTTTAATACGCAACGGCAAGCCATATTATCAGCAGAGGGTTTTGTACTAATAGCGAAAAGTAGTTTAGAAGAAATTATCTGTAAAAAATTAGAAGACATTCATTAATGGAACTACAAAAATTTATAAAACTCTTAAAAAGGAGCAAATACATATTACTGGGCGTGCCTATGTTTGTGGTGCTTATTACGTACTTTTTAGTGCGTAAAATGCCAGATGTCTATGCGTCTAAAGCCACAATGGCTACAGGTTTGGTAGACCAATCTGAACAGTTTGTATTAGATAATAGTAGATCAAATGATGAGTCAAAAATCAATCAAGAGTTTAGTAACATCATACAAATGATGCAATTAAAAAAGGTACTTGAACAAGTATCTTATAAGTTAATCATTCACGATTTATCTGGTTCTCCATTTTTACCTGATAATAAATTGATGAAAGAACTAAATAACGATGCCAAAGCGCATGCATTGGCTGTTTTCTCCGAATTATATCGTACCAAACAATCTTTAAATACTAGTATTGAAGATCATAAGGGCTTGAGAAGATTGCTTGAATCACTGGGTTATGATGATCAAACTTTAAAAAACAAAGTGATTATTTATAGAATTAATAATAGTGATTATATAACTATAGAGTATGAATCTCCTTCGGCCGAGCTATCTGCAATGGTAGCTAACACATTAAGCGAGGAAGCAGCATTATATTACACCGAAACAGTAAAAAAAGGGCAGCAGGAAGCAGTTAATTTTTTGGACAGTATTCAAAAACAGAAGAAGGCTGTAATGGATAATTACATGTCTCTATTAAAAAATTATAAAATAGATAATCGTGTTTTAAACCTAAACGAGCAGGCTAAAAGCTTTTATGGGTTACTAGCAGATTTTGAAACTAAGAGAGAACTAACACAAAAAGATATTGCTGCCTTCACTGGAGCCATTAAAAATATAGATGAAAAATTTAATCCGAAAGAAAGAAAATACATTGAGAGTAATTTTTCTGCGATTAATCAAGATATTGTACGTACAAAAGATATTTTAAAGCAATTAAATAGTGATTATATTCTTAGTAATTTTAATGCTATTTATAAGACTAAAGTTGATTCGGTAAAAGAGATTTTAGCATTTCAAATTAATCAGTCTAACGATAAATATATTCAAAACCCATATGCTTCAAAGCAGAGCTTAATTCTAGAAAAAGTAAAGTTGGAAGTAGATTTAGACGTTGCAAAATTTAGCTTAAATGTACTAACCGAAGAGCTAGCCAAACTAAACCAACGGTTTGACAAGTTAGTACCGCACGAAGCGGTGATTCAAAGTTATGAACAGTCGATAGACTTTGCAAGTAAAGAGTATTTAGAAATTCTTCGGAAATACAATCAAACGGCCTTAGAGTCAAACTTATCAATTCATTTAAAACTAATAGAAAAAGCATTACCTGGGCCAAAATTGGCAAGCAAAAAAATGTTGTTGATGATGCTAGCAGGCTTGGTGAGTTTTATTCTATGTATGGTGGCGTTTTTTGTACTGTTTTATTTAGACGATAGCATAACCAATACCAAAGAACTGGCCAACAAAACAGAGATTGCCACCTTGGGTTATTTACCATTACTATACAATTCACAACTGAATTTACAAGCATTGTGGGCAGATAAAAGCCCGCTAAGTGTGTACTATAAAAACTTGCTAAGGGATATCAGATTTGAGGTTGATGAAGACATGACAGACTCTAAAATACTTATGATAAGTAGTATTAAAAGTGGTGAAGGGAAAACCATCTTTGCATTAAGTTTAGCGTATGCCTATTCAATTATCAATAAAAAAGTATTGTTAGTAGATGGCAATTTTACCAATGCGGCTTTAACAAGTATTTCAAAGCCCACTATTTATTTAGAAGACTACCTGCATGGCACTACTACTTTAGCGCAAATACAAACTACCAATCACATAGATGTTATTGGTAGTTATGGCAATGATGTATCGCTGTTAGAAGTAAGTTCTGAAACAGTTGTTACAGAAAAACTAGCGGCTTTAAAAGCTATTTATGACATTATAATTATTGAAATACCTGCATTAGATAGTTTAAATAAATCAAAAGAGTGGATTGCCTTTGGCGATAAATTAGTAGTTGTATTTCAGGCAAAGCAAGCTATTACACCTGTAACACAGCAGTTTGTAAACTATTTAATTACGCTGCAACCTAAATTTATAGGTTGGGTTTTAACCAAAACTACCAACGAGAAATTACAATATAAATATAAAAAGCCCAAGATATCCTAAAATGATCCTACCATGCTTCTATCCATTATCCCTTTTTTCTGGGCCTTACTGCAACTGTTTATTGGCTATAATTTGGTGTTTCCTTTGATTGTTTTAGTCATTTATCTATTTGTAAAAAAGCCATTAAAAATAGCTGCGCTGGGCAAAGAAGCCGACTATGCCATTATTGTTACAGCGTACGAAAACACGGCATTATTACCTATTGTAGTGGCATCGTTATTACAACTCAAGTACAACAACTATTTGGTGTATATTGTGGCAGATAAATGCGATATCAGTGATTTACATTTTGATAGCGATAAAATATTGTTATTAAGACCAGAGAGCATACTAGCCAGCAATACGCGATCACATTTTTACGCTATTAATCGCTTTAAAAGGCAACATGAAAGATTAACTATTATTGACAGCGATAACTTGGTAGACGAAAATTATTTACTTGAATTAAATAAATATTTTGATGCTGGTTTTTCGGCGGTGCAAGGTGAGCGTAAGGCTAAAAATCTCAATACCAACTATGCTTGTTTAGATGCTGCAAGAGATGTGTATTATCATTTTTATGATGGCCAAGTATTGTTTGGTGCTGGCTCATCCGCTACATTAGCTGGCTCAGGTATGGCATTTACCGTTCGGTTGTATACAGATTGCCTAGCAAAATTAGATATTACCGGGGCGGGCTTTGATAAAGTACTTCAGAAAGAAATTGTAAGCAGAAAATACAGAATTGCCTTTACCAAAGATGCCATTGTGTACGATGAAAAAACAGCAGGCAGCGATCAGCTGGTAAAGCAAAGAGCGAGGTGGATAAATACCTGGTTTAAGTATGTCAAGTTTGGCTTTGTGCTTTTGGCAAAAGGCATTACCAATGTTAATTGGAACCAAATGTTATTTGGCTTTGTGTTGTTGCGCCCACCATTGTTTATTTTTTTACTATTGTCAGTTGCGTGCATGGCGATAAATATTATCATTAACCCAATAGTAGCTTTATATTGGTTCATAGGACTAGGCTTATTTGTGTTTGGTTTTGTATTAGCCTTGGCCGTTTCAAATACTGATAAACGCATTTACCAATCGCTTTGGAATATCCCAAAATTTATGTTTTTTCAAGTGCTATCGCTACTAAAAGTTAGAAAGGCAAATGAGGTATCGGTAGCAACACAGCATGCTTTTCAAGCAAGTATCGAGGATATCAAGAATAAATAGTTAATAGGTTGATTTAAAACACAGTAATAATGCGTACCGAGCCAGAAAAAACAGTAGATAATTCGCCTGCGTTAAAGGCTAAAAGCCAAGCAAAAATTGATGCCATTATGCATAAAGTAGCAATTGCATTTACTTTGGCAGTTGTTGCTTTCTTTTTCTTTAAAATGCTCTTACCTTGATTGAACAAATACATATACCATTAAAAGCGAGTTCTAAAAGCAAGTGGCAACGCTTTGTTGCAAAGTTGCGTGAGGTGGTGTTTGTAGATAAACTATTGAATCTGTATGGTGCGCTTTTTTTGCTAATTATATCTGTTTTACTAGCTGCTTGTGTTATAACGTTTGGCGTTACGGTTGGTGTTTTAATAGCCATCGGTTTGGTAGCGATACCTATTGTAGTAGGCTTAGTGATTTATCCCAAGTTTGGAATTATAGTTTATTTGATACTGTCTTTTACTATTATGTTTTGGCTAAGGTATGGGATCACTTTTCCGCTAGGAACCTTAATGGATGGGATGTTAGCCTTGTTTATACTCGGTCTTTTTATTAAACAAAAGCAACAGAAAGATTGGCTTATTTTCAAAAATCCAATCAGTACATGGATTTTAATATGGATTATTTATAATATTTTAGAATTTGGTAATCCTGCAGCAGAATCCAGATTAGCGTGGGTGTATACCATCAGAAATATGGCTTTAGTAGCCATGATGTACTTTATTTTTATGTATAATATTAGAAGTAAGCAATACATCCGCTTAATTTTAAAATGCTGGCTTGGGTTTATGGTATTTGCGGCGTTATATGCATCCAAGCAAGAGTTTATAGGCTTTGCAGGTTTTGAAGAACAATACAATAATTCACCAGGCATTCCGCTTTTACTTTTCTTAGCTGGTCACTGGCGCAAATACTCTGTTTTTTCCGATCCAGTAACATTTGCTTATAATATGGCCATAGCAAGTTTACTGTGTGTTGGGCTACTTGCAGGACCTTTAAAGATGTATAAAAAACTAATCCTTATTTTATTTATTGGCATCTTATTGATCAATATGATTTTTTCTGGTACAAGAGGTGCATTTCCTTTGGTACCAGCGGGCTTAGTGCTCTACTGTATTTTAAAGTTTAGTAAGAAAATTTTAATATTTGGTATTATTGCCGCGATGTTTATTGGGTTGCTAATAGTGATGCCAACAACTAACCAAAATATTTTACGCTTTCAAACAGCTTTCAGGCCCAATCAGGATGCTTCTTTTGCAGTTAGAAAAATCAATCAAGCTCGTATAAAGCCGTATATATGGTCGCATCCAATGGGTGGCGGTTTGGGATCTGTTGGTGAATGGGGCAAGAAGTTTTCACCAGGATCATACTTGTCTAATTTTCCGCCAGATAGTGGTTATGTACGTACCACTGTAGAGCTTGGCTGGATTGGGTTACTCATTTTCTGTTGCATGATATTTACCATTATAAAAACGGGGATCGATAACTATTTCAAGATAAAAGATCCTGAATTAAAGTCGTATTGTTTGGCAATGGTAATTATGGTGTTTACTTGGAACATTGCTAATTTCCCCCAAGAGGCATTGGTACAATATCCGTCAAATGTTATTTTCTATTTAACCATTGCTTTAATTAATGTAACGCTGCGGTTAGATGAAGAACAACAAAAATCCCTTAGCTATGCATAATCCTGAAACCCTAATTGATAGAGATATTATAGTAGTTGGGCAGCAACCATGGGATGTTGAGATTGGTAGTAATTGTAAAGATATTGCGTTGGAATTTGCCAAACACAATCGGGTGTTATATGTGAATTCGCCATTAGATAGAATTACATTGCTGCGTAATAAAACTGATGCGAAAATACAAAAACGCGTAGCAGTTATTAAAGGGCAACAACCCGCTTTAATGGTAATACAAGCGAACCTTTGGAACTTGTACCCAGATGAAATGATAGAATCTATCAACTGGCTACCCAGCCAAACATTGTTTGAGTTTTTTAATAAGCGCAATAATCAAAAACTAGCTAATAGCATTTTAAAAGCCATAAAATTATTGGGGTTTAGAAATGTTATTTTATTTAATGACAACGATATATTTAGGTGCTTTTACTTGCAAGAAATGTTGCAGCCTGCCATTAGTATTTACTACTCAAGAGACTTTATGCTAGCTGTAGATTATTGGAAAAAACATGGGACCAAGCTAGAGCCAGAATTGATACGTAAAAGTAATATAGCTGTGGCTAATTCAACTTATTTGACCAATTATTGTAAGCAATACAATCCTAATAGTTTTTATGTTGGGCAAGGCTGCGACTTGGCATTATTTGATATGCCAGAAGCTACGATTGTACCAAAAGATATTGAACGGATAAAAAAACCGATCATCGGCTATGTTGGCGCATTGCAATCTATACGCTTAGATATGGCAATTATAGCACACATTGCTACACAACAACCAGATTGGCACATAGTATTGATTGGGCCAGAAGATGCAGCTTTTAAAACCAGTAACTTACATTATATCGCGAATGTGCATTTTTTGGGATCTAAGCCACCAACATCTTTACCAGCATATATTAATGCCTTTGATGTGTGTATTAATCCGCAAATTGTAAATGCGGTAACTATTGGTAATTATCCTAGAAAAATTGATGAATATTTGGCCGCAGGCAAGCCAACTATTGCTACACAAACAGAAGCTATGCGTATTTTTAATGACCATGTATATCTGGCAGCCACCAAAGATGATTATATAACGCTTATTAAAAAAGCATTGATAGATAATAATGATGCATTGGTAACTGCAAGAAAAGCATTTGCAACATCGCATACGTGGCAAAATAGCGTAAAAGAAATTTACAAAGCCATTAATGGTTTACAAACATCCTAACCCTTCTTTACTATGACATCTATTGTATCACCTATTAAGCGCAATGCGTCGCTAGATTACTTACGTGGCCTTGCTGCAACAGGTGTTATGTTGTACCATTTAAGCTTGTTTAGTTTTGGTGAAAGCGACGCTAGTACATTAATTGCAAGGGTAAAAATTTATGCTGTTTCTATTTTTTATGTACTAAGTGGCTTAACACTATTTATTGCCAATACCAAATCGCTAATGCTTAATAAAAACAGCTTGGTAGAATTTTACTTAAAACGCTTCTTTCGTATTTTTCCTTTACTGTGGTTGGCAACTTTTTTTACCTATCTGCTAAAGTCAAGCCCAGAAATGTACACCATTAAGCATTTAATTGTAAATACCATGGTGCTACCAGGTATGATACGTTCAGATGCATTTGAAGCAAATGGTGCTTGGTCCATAGGCAATGAATTATTCTTTTATGTATTATTTCCAGTATTCTTTTTTATTTATAAAAAAAGTAATACCTACTTACTACTAGCGGTAGCAATTATTTTTGCAGCTTTCTGTGTATTTACATTTAAATTAATTGATCCCAATATTAACCTAGGCTATCAATGGTCAAAATATGTAAATCCATTTAATCAGTGCTTCTATTTTGCCATAGGCATTTATATGGCTACGTTTAAAAAACCAATGGGTTGGGTGGTGAAATTTGCACCCTTACTTATTGTGGTATGCTGCGCCATAATTCTATTGTATCCACAAAGTGGTGAGCCTGTAGTGCTGGTAACTGGTATTACAAGGCTAGTATTATCAGTATTTGTAATAGCTATATGCTATTTGTTTTACATGAGCGAGTTTAACTTTTTTCCGAGCTTTTTAAAAACAGCACTTAAATATCTTGGTGATACCAGCTATGCCATTTACCTCATACATCCATTGGTATACATGATTGTGCACGGTATTAACGAGAAATATTTACATTGGAGTGCTTATGCAGAAATTACCATTACTGTGTCCATTACCATACCTTTAAGTGGCCTTGTGTACCAGTATTTTGAAACATATTTTATCCGCCTTGGCAAACAAACTATTGATAGCAGAAGAGCCAAAATTGTAAAAGTTGCTGCCTAATAAAACAGTCACAAAAATTGGCTAACTGATTGCTATTAAGAGCAATGCTAATTTTTATGTCTATACGATGTTACCATTTAAAATGATAAAAATTAACACATGAAACCATTAACTATTGTAGTTGCAAGTGACAATCACTATATTATTTTACTG
>JAYWCY010000490.1:0-2169 GCA_043780175.1 Chitinophagales bacterium | reverse complement strand
ATTGTAAACGGTTTCAACAAATACTTCTCTTAAAAACGCGGCTGGAAAATCATCAACAGGTTTGGCTGCAATGATTTCTCTTAGCGATTTACCTTGTTTCATCAATTTGGATATCCGCGTACGAATGGTTTCCAACATTTTTAAATAGGCTACTAAGTCTTGCTTTTTAGCCAATTCACCATGACCAGGAATGATGTCTGTTTTATCATCAATTATTGCCAGCATCATTTTGACACCTTTTATCATACCATCAATGCCGCCGCCATGTTCTTGATCAATTAAAGGCAAACCATAACGCACAAATACATCGCCGGTATGCAATACATTCGATTCTTTGAAATAAATGATGGCATCACCATCGGTATGTGCATTTTTAATATGTATTACTTGAAAGGTTTCGTTATTTAGATATAACTTAAGTGAATCAGTAAAAGTAATTTTAGGAAGTGCTTCAGGCGCTGCTGCAGGTTGAGCTAATTTAAAAGCTGTGATAAACTGATCAGTAGTCATGCGCTTACGACTATTTTCTTGGGCAAAAACGATAGCTCCTGTACCTGCAAAATTGAGATTACCGCCCGTATGGTCCATATGAAAATGGGTATTGATTAAAATTTTCACGGGCTGTGGGTTTATAGCACTTAATGCTGCTTTAATTTTAGCTGACAATGGCGCATATTCATCATCAATAAGCACCAAGCCATCCTTACCATTGATAGCAGCCATATTACCGCCTTGCCCTTGCAGCATATAGATATTGCTAGTAATTGGGGTGGTTTTAATGGTAACTGAATCCATATTCTGACCAATGGATTGCTGGGCGATTAAGACTAATAAGCATGCAGATAATTTGTAGAAAGTACGTAACATGAAAATTCTATTTAATTTGATTAAACAATTTGATTAGTAATACGACAACTAATGAACAATTTTGTTCAGTGATGCCATTAAATAACTGATCCAATTGGTATAATTTGTAGCAACTTTCTCAGGTTTTTATTTAAAAATGTAGAAGAACAAGCTATATGAAATGTTGATCATTACATTTTTTTTAATGGCGATGATTCTTGTAAATATTATGCTCTTGTTATTTTGTTTCGACAAGCAATATCTGTCTTTACCTCAATCATTTTTACCAATAGAATATGTGCTTTACCATTGAGGTCAACGCTCTGATAGAAACCCTAAAAACCCAATGCATTAATCTTTACATATTATTATCATCCAAAAAAATACGCAATGAAAAAACATTAAAAAAAATGCCAACTGCATAAAAGATAGCGCACCAAACATCTTTTAACGCCAATATCTCAGTTCTTCTATAAGCTACACCAAATCCTCAACCCGCAGCTGCGTATAATTTTTAATAAAAGAAATGATATTGTTGTATTTGCTAAATTCTTCCGCTTCGTGCATAGTAGTTAGTACCACGCACTGCATGCCTGCATTTTGTGCGGCTTCCACGCCTTTAGGTGCATCTTCAAATACTATACAATGCGCTGGCGCAACACCCATTAATTCGGCTGCTTTAGTAAATGTTTCAGGATGAGGTTTGCTGATGGCAACATCATCTGCGCTTACTATGGCTTTAAAGTATTTGTGTAAATGCAAATTATCTAGCACAAAATTGATATTGAAAGGGATAGCCGCCGAACCAATAGACATCGGGATTTTGGCATCATAAGCGGCATCAAAAAAAACATCCAAGCCTTCAATTAATGCAAGTTGCGGCAGGTAAGCAGCTTGGTATCGTTTCTCTTTTTCAATGCTCCAAAAATCCATTTCTTCAACAGTAAATTTGCCTTTGCCAAACACACGTTCCATCACTTCGCTGTTTTTACCATACATTTCTCTACTTACTTCCTCAAAGGTTAGGGTAGCGCCTAAATCGTCTGTTAAAATATTGTACCAACCTTTTGCATGATAAGCCATATCGTCTATCATGGTACCATTCATATCAAAAATAAATGCCTTGTTAATGATTGCCATTGCTTGCTTGTTTTACTTATTGGCGCAAAAGTAACCGCTGGTGGTTAGGATTGCGTTGATTTACTGTGAATTATTTAACCGCTGATTTGTTTGAAAGGAATGATTTACTATGATTTTTAGAGCGAAATTTAAAAAGCGATTGTGGAAATAAATTAAAAAGCATGAGCACTTTAGAGGCTCATG
>JAYWCY010000489.1:0-2428 GCA_043780175.1 Chitinophagales bacterium | reverse complement strand
TATTTCTTCTGCAACAGATGGCTTATTTTTTCTTTTAAATGCAAAACCATGTTTGCTATACGTAGGAATTTCGTCGCCTAATAATTTGCCCCAAGGTTTAAGACCATTCACCCTATCGAAAATTATTTTTAAAATGCCAATAAAAGGGATAGATAAAAACATGCCCGAAAACCCCCATAATGCACCACCAAGCAAAACAACGATGATAGAAACCAATGCATTAATACGTACTTTAGAGGATACTAAAAATGGAATAAAAATATGATTATCTATAAACTGAATAACCATGTATGTCGCCACAATTAGTAAAGGCGTTGTATAGCCATCTTTTGTAGTAAACGAAATAAGTACGGGTAAAGCAATGGCAATTACACCGCCCAAGTATGGCAATACATTTAATATAGCACCCAAAACACCCAGTAATATTGCGTATTTTACCCCAAGTAACAGTAGTGCAATACTATTAAGCGTTGCTACTGCCAAGGCTTCTAACAACAAACCTACCATATAGCTTTGCACTGCATTTTTAGTATTGTTTAATACACCACCAATTTCTTTTGGATTGGCAGAAAATACTTCATATAAGAAATTTAGTAATAATGTTTTGTAATAAAGTATCAAAAAAATATAAACTGGTAGCAATGTTAAGTTGCCTAAAACACTTAGTAAGCTACCCATTGTATGTCCTAAAATTGGTTTTATTTCACCTTCCAATTCGGTAATATATTGGTTCTGTTTTTGCGTAGTTAGTCCATAAGATAACTTGACAGAACGCTGCATTTTTGCAAATAAATCAGCAAATCGTAGCTTCAAAGTCGGTAACTCAGTACCAAAACTTGTAATCTGCGAGGCTATAAAGTACCAAATGCTCATAAACACAATTATTGCAATTATGATAGCAATTGCAATACTCGTAATACGTGCAACACCCCATTTTTGTAATTTATTAACCATTGGGTTAAGTAAAATGGCGATCATTAAAGCAAAGCACAATGGCACCAATGTGCCCTGAAGATTGACCAACGCAAACACCAACAGTATTAAACCAAATAATATAACGGTACTTTTAACGTAAAACGGATACTCTTTCTGCATATTAGAAATTAATAGTTTGTTTAATTTAAGCAATAATCGTTCCTAAGCGTGTTCTTTTTTGGTAGCCAGCTTATGTAGTTCTATGTAACATCGTTGCGTCGCACACTTGTACGTTCAGTTCGCTTTAAAGCAAGCAAAGACATAGTTCATAAAAAAGCCTTATTTTGAATGCTATTTCAAAATAAGGCTTTTATTAGCGGATATTAAAATTGTCTTTTCTCCCTCGCCTCCTTTGTGCTTTGTGTGAAACCAAACAGAAACTATCTATTCATCAACCAAGCTTTCAAGTCTTCAAACTTTGCATCCATTACTAGGCTTAGTTTGTCTTGGTTTAATAAGTGTTTCACATGCTCAGGATATTTAGGTGCAATACCTGTTGCAGCTTCCACTGTATCTGGAAATTTAATAGGGTGTGCCGTTTCTAAAATGATACCTTTTTGCAAAGGATGCGCTTGTAAATATTGGTCTAACGCATAATAGGCCACCGCACCGTGTGGATCTAACGTATAATTATGTTGTTGATAAACGTCTTTTATAGTTTGTGCTGTAATCGCATCGCTAATACTGACGCTACTAAATACAGTTGTCAGCTCGCTAAACTGTTGATGAAACAATTCTAAAATACGGATAAAATTGCTAGGATTACCTACATCCATGGCGTTAGAAATAGTGGCTACAGCAGGTTTTGGCTCGTACACTTTATTTGTCATATAATTGGGTACCACATCATTAGCATTGCAAGCAGCAATAAAATGTTGTACTGGCAAGCCAGAAACATGGGCTAAAATACCCGCACAAATATTGCCAAAATTACCACTAGGTACACAAATAACAGGAGCTTGCTCTTGCTGCCATTGTTGGTACGCAAAAAAGTAGTACAACTGTTGTGGTAACCATCTGGCGACGTTGATAGAATTGGCAGATGTAAGTGATAATTTATTGTTCAGTTGTTTATCTGCAAATACTTGTTTTACCATCGCTTGGCAATCATCAAACGTGCCGTTTACTTCTATTGCTTTAATATTCTTACCCAAAGTAGTCAACTGCAATTCTTGAATTTTGCTCACTTTGCCCAACGGATACAAAATCACCACATCAATGCCATCAACACCTAAAAAGCCATGGGCAACAGCACCACCCGTATCGCCTGAAGTTGCTACCAATACTGTTGTGTGGTGGTAGGCATTGCGATTAAAGTAGCCTAAACAACGGCTCATGAATCTGGCACCTACATCTTTAAAAGCCAATGTTGGGCCATGGAATAGTTCTAACGAAGCAATATTATCAGTAACCTCTACCAAAGGAAAATCGAAATTGATGGTTTCGTTTACTA
>JAYWCY010000488.1:0-3311 GCA_043780175.1 Chitinophagales bacterium | reverse complement strand
ACCAAGGGTAAACCACACAGATCTATCACCATGAACTCTAAATGTTCCATCATTTACAGGTAAACCAGTAGTGGCATTAATTAGAATAGCACCATTATTATATGGCAACCCATTGGCACCAGTTGGAGTCAGATCTTGTCTTCTATAACCAAAACTTGTAATTGTTCCCGTTGTGTAGCCTTTTCTTAAACCACCTCTTGCATTGGCATACAACCAAGTAGATGCATCGTAGTAATCACCGCCAGCAACATCAATTGAAGCAGGAATTGCCAATACTTGATTCCACATATGATTAAAATTGAATTGAATATTCCAATCAAAATCTTTTTTTCTCATCACTTGATAACCTAAACTTATTTCAATACCTTGGTTACGAACACTTGAATTATTAGCCGTATTTAAAACGAAACCTGTACCATAACTAGCTCGAAAACCTTGTGCAATTTGGTCGGTAGCCAATGTATTGTAATATGCAACATCTACAGATATTTTATTATCCATCAATTTCAATTCAGAGCCAATTTCGTATGTTTTTTGTCTCTCCGGTCTTAAATCTGGATTAGCATTTGTAAATGCATATTGAACAGGTACAGGAATAACAGCACTTGTAACAGTTGGTACAAAGTTAGATTGGTTAGCATACGGATCTGGAAGCCTTGCCGTAGAAGCTAATGAAGCTCTTAATTTCCAATAGTTTAAAATATTGCTTTTCAATTTAGGAAAGATATCACTTACAATAACACTTAAACTACCACCTGGATAGCTATAATTTCTATTTGCTTTGGGTAATACAGATGAAGACTCGAAAGCCAAAGAACCAGTAAGAAATATGACATTGTCATAACTAACTGTCGCTTCACCAAATCCCGCAACTTGCATAGAATTGTATAAATTCCATTCGGAAGGACCAACTAATGACGCCCTACTTAAACGACTACGCGTATTAACACCTGTACTACTACTATCATAACTTCTTGTACTATCTTGTGTACCAGAAATACTATACAATTGTCTTTCAGAGCTATTCCAACGTGTACCTACGGTTAAACGCGTATTAAATTTACCAAAACTCTTTTTAACAGAAGCTGTAATCGTATGGTTATAATTAGCTTGCTTAGACCAATAATTATCTAGTTGACCTTTATTAGCCAATGATGATTGAGAAGCTGATTCAGGATCTCTATATTGAAAACCAGTAGTTGTGTAATAGTTATAACCAAATCTACCAGCAATATTTAACCATTTGTATGGGTTAATGTTGATAGCAAGATTAACCCCATAGTTATCAGTTTTATCTTTAGACTGATTTCTATTAACTGCAAAAAAAGGATTGTCAATTTCAGAAGAACCGCTTAATGATGCATTAGGGTCTTCGTTATTAGAACCTAGTAAAAATCTTTTATGCCCATTTTTTAATAAATATACTTGTGCATCATCTGTTACTGGCCATAAAAACAAATTCAGTAAATAACCACCAGCACCTTTTAAAGCTTTATCGTTATCGCTATGTGTAAAAGTAAGCGACGGTGTAATATCAATATACTTACCAATTTTTGTAGTGTTGGTTAGCCTAAAGCTACTTTTAGTTAATCTTGTACTTGGTACAACACCAGTTTGGTCATAATAAGAGCCACTAAATCTGTTATTAGATTTAGGTGTACCAAAATCTACGCTTACATTATGTGTTTGTCCAAACGATGTTTTAAAGAAATTACCTATATTATCATAAGTTTTAGTATCTGGAAACATTGCTGGTCCAAAAGCAGAGAATGTACCACTAGCAACACCATTTAACCCCTGTTGAAAACCATTATATGTGCCGGGCATATTTTGTAATGATTGAAGGCGAAAACTATTGTCATAACTCACTCTAAATTTCTTGTCGGCAGTTATTTTAGCTTTTTTTGTAGTAATAACTATTGCACCATTACTAGCGGCGCTGCCATACAAAACAGTTGCTTCTGGTCCTTTTAATACAGTGTAAGATTCTATATCATTAGGATTCAAATCGGCAATACGATTGGTAAAATCGTTAGAAGTGTTACTTTGACCTGCGGCACCTGCCACGTTTGCTAAAGCATCAATAGTTGAGTTATCCATTACAATACCATCTACCACAAACAATGGTTGGTTATTTAACGACATTGAATTAAACCCTCTTAAAACAATTGTAGATGAAGCACCTGGCACACCTGAAGTTGCTGTTATTGTAGCACCTGCAACTCTACCTTGTAACCCATTTAAAAAGTTTTCACGCTGCGTTTCTTTCACATCATCACCTTTTATAGTTTGCGCAGAAAATCCTAGCTCTCTTGGCGCTTTTTTAATATCCATCGCCACAGTTACTTCCTCTAAATCTGTACTTTGTGATTTCAAATTCACAAGCACCTCTTGCCCAGCTTTAACAACAACTTTTTGGGTTTCAAAACCGATGGAGCTTATTTGGAGGGTTTGGCCTGTGGAAGCTTTAATAGTAAAAGTTCCTTTCTCGCTTGTTTGAGTTACTGTACTAGTCCCTACTACTTTTACAGTAACGCCAGTGATAGGTATTTTTTTATCAGCATCTTTTACCGTACCTGTCACCGTCTGGCTTTGCCCCAATACCGTGAGGCAAACAAAGAATAGCAATAATGCCAATTCTTTCATTTGTAAGTGAAATTTTCTCATACTAGTTGATGGTTTTATTAAAAAGAAATGAATAGTGAATCTTGCAAAAAATCGCAGAAAATTATTGTATATAATTAATAAGAACAGGAATCATAACAATTAATTCATAACTACTGCACATAGTTACAAATTAAAATCCATAATACCCAACGGATTATTAACAAATTTTAACAAAAAATGAAAACTTAAATAAAACTGCAAAAAGATGCAGCATTTCGAATAAAAGAATGTCTTGTGCAGGTTTATAAAATTTCTAAGCCAGCATTTTTGTAATTGGCTAGTAAACTATTTTCGGGATGAAGTTCCGTTATCATGGTATTTATGGCATTAATGGCGCAAACCTTTAAGCGTTGTACAGAATTCAACTTTTCTGAGATGGCAAGTGATACCGTTTTATTGGCACAATTAATCATGGCTCTCTTCACTTCAATTACCTCCCATTCAAGGTCAGTAATGCCTTCTTTAGCATCTATGCTATTGGTACCAAGAAAACAATAATCGGCTTTTATATCAGCTAGCCGCATCACGGCTTCTGCACCCACACTCATTTGGGCAGATTTTAGTAGTTTATTACCAATAAAAATTACTTCAACATTTGGGTGATTTAATAATTCTAATGCAGTAGGTACACTTGGTGTTATAAA
>JAYWCY010000487.1:0-5350 GCA_043780175.1 Chitinophagales bacterium | reverse complement strand
GTTAGGTTTAGGGGTGTCATAGCAGTTGTCGTTTGGGGTATTTGCCATAAGATTATGCTATTAATATGAATTAATAATTAACTTTTCGGTGAAAGATGTATTTCGTGGTATTTAGTAACAATAAAGTAGTTACAATGGTAATGTAAGCAGCTGAAATGTAGTAATAGTGGCACTTTTGGCTATCTAGTAATAATTGTCACTTAAACAATTGAGTACTTTAATTAATTCTCAGAAGGGGGTGCATAATTAAAGTTTTCTGGCTCTTTGGCTTTTGTAATTTTTAGCTTACCAAACTTGTAGGTAAATGTAATTCCAAACGAACGATAAGGTACATTACGATAAATATTAGATGTAAAATCTGCTGTTAACTGCTGACTTTTCTGGTGGATATAGTGGTTAAAAGGATTTACTGCAATAAAACCCAAACTTGCTTTGTTATTACTAAACTGCTTACGAATGGCAAAGGTATACGCATACACATCGGCCTGCTTGCCCTGCCAACGCATACCAAGGTTATAATTGCCAAATACTTCAGCAGCAAGGGTTTTAGAGTATTGGTAACTGATATTTAGGTTAATCCTAAACCCAACAGCATTGGTAATAGGTGGTACAACATTGGGGTTGTTTAAATGCCTATTAAATAATTGAATGTTTGGGCGCAATGTGAGCTTTTCTGTAATAGGTAGCGAGCCAGAAATATTTACACCTGCGCGTACCTCTGCACTAATGGTCTCTCTAGTAGTAAGGGTTACATCGTTATAGGTTGAGTCGCCAATTTTGTAACTACTGTAGTAGGTAATGTAGGGCTTTATATCTGGGCTATTGCGTTGGTAATATGCAATAACGTTAATGTTGGTACCGTTCTCGTAATTTTTATTATAACCAAACTCTATTTTGTTACCTATTTCTGGCTGTAAGTTAGGATTACCAGTGGTGATATTATGTGGATCGGTAAGGTTCATAAATGGATTTAAGTCACGAAACTCTGGTCGCTCAATTCTGTAAGAATAAGCCAGTTTAATACTTTGTTGATTGGCAAACTTGTAGCCAATAATCAATGATGGCGCTAGGTTTGAGTAATTTGGGATGGCCACATTATGCGCTGTTGAATAATCTGCTTTACTAACGGTGTACTCGTATCTAGTACCTGCTTTTACTTCTAGTGCGTCAAATAAAGTGAAGTTAGCAGATACATAACCAGCATAAATTGTTCTGCGATAATCGGATGTGTAAGACTGTAAATTATCTTTAGAAAAACTACCAGATGATGCATTTAAAGTAAACACATCTGCATTGCTAATAATGGATTGAAAAGTTGTTTTAAAACCAGTTTCTAGTAAGGTTTCTTTTGCTAATGGATAGGCGTAATTAACTTCAATATTAACTTCGTCTTCTTTACCAGGATTGGTGCTGTATGAGCCTGCAAAGGCGCTACTATTACCAGTATAATATTGCTGTTGATTGTAGGATGTGGTATTTCTGCCAAATGTGCCATTGTAAGCAATCTCCAATTCTTGTCCCTCTTTTGTGAATTTTTTTCTGTAGGCAATACTGTTTTCAAAATCGGTAACATTTAATGCATTATCCGCATTTCTATCGGTTACAATATTTGATAATTCGCTACCAGAATTATTGTACTGAATACTATGTTGATTGGTGAAACCATGATTTTTAAACCCAAAATGATCGAAGCCAAAAGCTGCACTAATGGTTTCAGTTTTACTTAAAGCCCAATCTGCACTCATGCCACCTTTATAGCCGTTGCGATTAACATCTGTTGCGCTTTCTTGCAGCAGGCGTTGTGTATTGGTAGCAGTAATTCTATCCAAGCCGTTTGGCGTGCTAGATCTCAATTGTGCATTGCCACTAAAATAGGCGTTGATGCCTATATTGCCTTTTTTAAAACTACTATTTAAACTTGCATTTTCTAGCCTTGTACCCACAGCAATATTTAGGTTGCCATTAAAGCCTTCTATTTTACTTTTCTTTAAAATGATATTAATAATACCACCAGTACCTGTTGCATCGTACTTGGCCGAGGGGCTTGTAATTACTTCAATGCTTTGTATTTGACTGTTTGGTATACTTTGTAAAGCATCTGCAACACTATTGCCAAAAATTGCAGACGGTTTACCATCAATTAAAAACTTAACGCTAGGGTTGCCAAGTAATTCTACATTGCCATCTATATCAACCGTTACGCCTGGAATTTTCTTCAAAGCCTCGGTAGCAACACCACCTTGCGAGCTAATATCTTTCTCTACATTAAATACTATTTTGTCTAGCTTATTCTCTATGGCTTGTCGCTTACTTGTAACAGTTACAGTACTTAAATCTGTTGTTTTATTGACTAATGAAGTAGGTGGTAAAATAATATCCTTATTAGACAGCGTTATTTTCTGCGTAATGTCTGCATATCCAATTGTTTGAATGAGTAAATTATAATTACCAGATGGAACTTTTAAAACATTAAACGCACCCATTTTATCAGTAATACTGCCATTAATGGTTTTTTTATCACTATTTAATAAAGTAATAGTAACGTATTCAAGGGGTTGTTTTGTAGCGTTGTCTACTACTTTACCTGATATTTTATATGTGTTCTGCTGTTGTGTTGTGGGTTGTTGGCAAAAAACGTTTGAAAACCCAAGCGTTGTTAAAATACAAAAGATAAATAGTTTCACAGTAATATGATATTGATTAATTATTTGCCTGCAACATAATGAATGAATTCTGCTTTCTTTTTGAAGTTGAAGCTCGATTTTGATTTTTATAAAGATATTCAAGAATATAGGAATAACAAATACTTAGGTGCTCGTTTACGCGTTTTCAATTAATATAAAAAATATTATTCATTAATGGTGCTAATAGATATTGTGTATTGCGATTTAATAAAGAAATCTAGAAATTACTTAACGCATATGTAATTATAATTATAAATAAGGCACAAAGAGAAGCTTTGACTAATCATAAATAAAAGCGAAGGGAAATTTTAATTATATCGTTTAATAGCACAACGATTTAAAATAAGGATTTATGGAAATTACTAATACTATTGTTATTAAGCTAGCAATGCTTATTATTTTATTTACAAGCTGTAGTAAAAGCGCCACAAATGATAGCGCAACTACTACGCCTGCTACTTATACAGTTTCGGCGGTATACCTTAAAATTTATGGGGCTACTAGCATTACTTCGGATGGTACTTATATTACTATAAAATCACTTGGCACACCAGATTATAAAAGTGTTTACTATCCTACATCCAATGCTTTATATGAAGTTTTTAGCGGTACAACATTTGGTGGTGCCACCTTTAATAAAAATCCTAATACGATTGCCACACAAAATTTAACTTTCAAAATTCCTATTAACCCTGTGGTAGCTTCTACCCATTCAGCAACACCACTGGGACCTATTGGTGTTTCACTTAATGGCGTTCCTTTTTTTAACCAATACGCTGGCCCAAGTCAGCCACTTACCAACGAGGTAACAAGTTTTGATAAATATTGGGGGCATCCACAACAATCTGGGCAGTATCATTATCATGTAGAACCCTTGTATTTAACTACTGTAAAAGCAACAAAGTCAGCTTTATTAGGATTTTTATTAGATGGTTTCCCAGTATATGGTCCCGAAGAAAATGGCGCAGCAGTTACTGGTTTAGATGCATATCATGGGCATACTTCAGTTACCGCAGATTATCCAAGTGGCATTTATCATTATCACATTACTAATATTGATCCTTATATAAATGGCAATGGATTTTATGGCACACCGGGCACTGTTACGCAATAATTTACTATTATGGCTGCTTTTTTGTATTGCATTTTTTTCGTGTAGTAATTATAACGATACACCAGTGGTAATAGCGCCTTTACATACTATAACAACCAAAAAAGTTAACAAAGCGGAAGCAGTAAATTTCAAAATCATTAATGGGATACTAATGGAAGGCGGTACTCCCTTTAGCGGAATGCTGTTTACGCTTTTTTCAGGAACTCATGACACTTCAGAAATAGCAAATTATTATAATGGCAAAGAAGATGGCGAATGGAAAAAATTTTATCCATCCAAAAAATTAAGAGAAAAAAGGTTTTTTAAAGATGGCAGTAAAACTGGTGAATACCTTGTTTGGTGGGAAAATGGCAATCAGCAAATGCAATACTTTTTTGAAGCAGATGAATATCAAGGAATTTGTAAAGAATGGAGCCAAACAGGGTTTTTAAATAAAATAATGACCTATAAAAAAGGCCATGAAGATGGTCATCAGCAATGGTGGTACGATAACGGGAAAATAAAAGCCAACTATATGATTATTGATGGCAGGAGATATGGTTTATTAGGTACAAAAAATTGCGTTAATGTTTCAGATAGTATTTTTAAGAACTAGTTTTATTTTCAGTATTGTTTTATGCATGTCTTGTACAGACAACAAGCATGAAAATATTGCCATAAAGCTGCCGTATTACAATACACCAGATTTTACACCCCATTTTATCGCTTCTCAAACCGATGCTAAGCAAAAAATAACCCATACGATTAGTCCATTTTTGATGACGGATCAGTACGGTAAACAGATTACTGAAAGGGATATTGAAGGTAAAATTCATATAGCTAATTTTATTTTTACTAGATGTGGCAGTATATGTCCTGTTATGACTAGACACATGAAACTTGTAGCAGATGCTTTTAAAAATAATACCAATGTTGTTTTGCTTTCTTATAGCGTAACGCCATGGATAGATAGTGTGGCACGATTAAAACAATACACTGAGAACAATGCGATAACGGCACCTAATTGGCATTTTTTGACGGGAAATAAAAGCGCCATTTATACACTCGCTCGTCAATCTTACTTTGCAGAAGAAGATTTGGGTTTTTCAAAAGATAGTACCGATTTTTTGCATACAGAACACATACTATTAATAGATCGTAATAAAAAAATAAGAGGCATATATAATGGTACGCTTCTATTGGAAGCCGAACAGTTGATTAAAGATATTAAAACATTGTTAGAAGAATAATAACTGGGTTTTATATTGAATTGTCAATAATGAGTGTTACACCAGATAATCCCTCAAAATACTCTCTAAAGCACGTAAAATGCTTATAAATCCCGATACATTTGCCATAATAGAAATATTATAATATAATTATTATTTATTTATTATTTGTAAATTATTCTAATTAATGTAATTGTTCTATATGCACATGAGAAAGTAAGACCCTCACCATCTTCAATTAAATTGAACCTGTAAAATGGGTAGATGACATTTTAATAATGCCATCTTCAATGAAATAAACATGATCTGTATTTGGTAAAGAAAGACGCATATCGATGGACGAG
>JAYWCY010000486.1:0-4002 GCA_043780175.1 Chitinophagales bacterium | reverse complement strand
GTAAATAAGGCGACATTTTGTAGAAAAGCCCCTAAACCTTTATTGCCTACTTCACCATCGTCGTTGTCTGGTGTTTCGGTCCATTCTTTTATGGAGTTTAATAGTTCTTGTACATTCTCGTATCTCGCTAAACCTTCGGGTGTTTTATCAGTAAATAATTCTTTTACTAAGTTGGTGTGTTTACCCACTTGCACAGCTACATCATACGCATTTTTATCATTTAGCAATGTGCCAAAATACTTAATCATCGT
Organism: Chitinophagales bacterium; assembly: GCA_043780175.1. Taxonomy (GTDB): domain Bacteria; phylum Bacteroidota; class Bacteroidia; order Chitinophagales; family Chitinophagaceae; genus Parasediminibacterium. The sequence continues at coordinate 3,751 of JAYWCY010000486.1, read as the reverse complement.
TGTAAAGTTCTGCAAGGCTTCTAGTGTGCCACCTTTAAAGCCAAACTCACCAGCACGACCCACCGCCTCAAACATTGTGATATTTTGCTCATTGGCTACAACAACCAATTTCTCAATTGATGTTTTACCAATACCACGAACGGGGTAATTAATAATACGTTTTAAGCCTTCTTCATCTTGCTGATTCACAATAATGCGCAAGTAAGCAATCATATCTTTTACCTCTTTGCGTTGGTAAAAGCTTACGCCACCATAAATTTTGTATGCAATACCCATTTTACGCAAGCTTTCTTCGTAGGCGCGGCTTTGTGCATTGGTGCGGTACAAAATGGCAAAATCTTTATTAAAGTAATGATTACGCAGTTTTTGTTCTTTAATATTATCGGCTACAAACTTGCCTTCTTCATTATCGGTCATGGTGCGTACCACCTTTATTTTATCACCTTCTTTATTATCCGTCCACAGCTCTTTGGGTATTTGTCCTTTATTGTTACCAATTACTTCATTGGCAACGTTTAATATACTTTTGGTGCTGCGATAATTTTGTTCAAGTTTCACAATTTTTACATCATCATAATCTTTCTGAAACTGTAAAATGTTCTCAATAGTGGCACCACGAAAACTATAAATACTCTGTGCATCATCACCTACTACACAAATATTCTCATGCTTTGCAGCTAATAGCTTGGTAATCTGATATTGTACCTTATTCGTATCTTGATACTCATCAACCATTACATACTTAAACTTATCTTGATATTTAACTAAAGCTGCAGGTATAGTAGTCAACAGCTCAAACATTTTCAATAGCAAATCATCAAAATCCATTGCTCCATTTTTAAAGCAACGGTTAGCGTAAGCAGCATAAATCTGCGCAATAGCTGGTCGGTTTGCTCTAGCATCTTCTTGTTGCAAATGCTGGTCCATCATGTATTCCATTGGGCCTACCAATGCATTTTTGGCCGATGAAATTCTATTGTGTACGATATTGGGTTTATAGTGCTTGTCATCCATATTAAGCTCGTTGATAACGGCTTTTAATACGCTTCTACTATCATCAGTATCGTAAATGGTAAAGTTGCTTGGATAGCCAATTCTTGTAGCCTCGGCACGTAAAATTCTTGCAAATACACTATGAAAAGTACCAATGTATAGGTTTCTCGCCTCGTTATTATTTAATATTTTTTGAATGCGTTCTTTCATCTCTGCCGCCGCCTTATTGGTAAAGGTTAGCGCCAGAATATTAAAAGCATCTACACCATTTGCCATTAGGTGCGCAATACGTGTTGTTAATACTTTTGTTTTACCACTACCTGCCCCAGCCACAATCATCAATGGGCCATTCAAATGCGTTACTGCTTCACGCTGAGGTTCGTTCAATCCACTTAAATAATCCTGCATGTGGCGAAGATAAATCTTCATCCGCCAAACCGCATTTGTTTATGCCGCAGTTTTATACTTGTGGAGAATTTTTTTGGTCACCAGCATCAGTTTTCCAATATAGCATCGTTGCGTCGCACCCTTCGTCGCTTTGTTCTTTTTTGGGCATTTATTGTAGCGAAGGTTTTTGCTCTAGTGTAATATTTATATATAACAGAATTTGAGTAATTTGTTTATCAGTCAAGTTTGAAAAGCTTGGCATATTTGTTTTGCCGAAATCTTCATACATCTTTTTGGCGTAAGCGTCTTTTGTAATTACTGCCCGTGGGTTTCTAATAAATTTATAAAGCAGATTGTTATTTTTCCAACGTTCACTTATACCTAATAATAATTGTGGAGATACTATTTTATTTAATGGATGGCAAGTAACACAATTGTTTACAAACAACATTTTGCCATCAATATAGTCGCTTATTGTAATTGAATCTTTTTCAGAAATAGTAGCGGTTGAATTGGCTTTGCCAGTTTGCTTGCAACCAAATGCAGCAATAATAATAATTAATGTAGCAATTAGGCATTTCATTCGTTAATCTTTTTTATTACTAGCCAAAGAAATATAATGCAACACTTGCGAAATTTGCTCATCAGTCATCCAAGTAAATTGTGTCATTTCCACTTTATTATATTTATTAAACAAGGCTTTAGCATAGGCATCTTTTGCTATTACTAATTGCGAGTTTTTAATATATTCATATAGTAAAGTTTTATTTTTCCAGCGGTCTTATACTTGTGCTAATGCTGGCCCAGTTAGCTCGTACTGCAGGCGATGGCAAGATGCGCAATTGGTAATAAACAGGTTTTTGCCTGCTTCATAAGTAGTATCATCTGCAATATTTGTATTTTTTGTATTGTTAGATACTTTAGGTTGCTTATTTTCGGCACAGGAAATCAGTACAATTATAAAAATTAAAACAAACAAATATTTCATCTGCATACGTACAACTTATAGCCCCCAAAGTTAACAATATGTCGTAGTAAAGAATCTTTGTTTAGTCATTATCGCATCATTAAAAATCATTTTAACACAAACCATTATGTTGGTAAAAACCTTTGGCAGTGCAGTATATGGGGTAGAAGCTATTGCCATAACAATTGAAGTCAATATTGGTGGTGGCGATTTAAAATATTTTATTGTTGGCTTGCCTGATAATGCCGTAAAAGAAAGTTTGCAACGTATAGAAGCAGCCATAAAAACCAATAAGTTCGAAATGCCGCGTACTAAATTGGTGGTAAATATGGCACCAGCAGATATTACAAAACGTGGTTCTTCTTTCGACTTGCCAATAGCCATGGGTATTTTAGGTGCCAGCGACCAAATAGATCAGCCCGAGCGTTTAAAAGAGTATATTATAATGGGCGAATTGAGCTTAGATGGTAGCATTCAGCCAATTAAGGGTGCGTTACCCATTGCTATTCAGGCACGAAAAGACGGTTACAAAGGCTTGATTTTGCCAAAACAAAATGCCAGAGAAGCTGGCATGGTCAATAACTTAAAGGTATATGGTGTAGAGCATTTGTGTGAAGTGGTTGGCTTTTTTAAAGACGAACAATCATTAACACCAGTAGATGTAAATACGCGGGAAGAGTTTTTTAGCAATCAATACGAATTTGAATTTGATTTTAGCGATGTAAAAGGCCAAGCAAATATAAAACGTGCGTTAGAAATAGCTGCAGCAGGCGGGCATAATGCTATTTTAATTGGTCCACCGGGTGCAGGTAAAACTATGCTAGCCAAGCGATTGCCTACTATTTTACCACCATTAAGCTTGCAAGAAGCGTTAGAAACCACTAAAATTCACAGTGTTGCAGGGAAGCTACCAGAAAATGCATCGCTAATTAATAAACGCCCTTTTAGAAGTCCGCACCATACGGTTTCTGATGCAGCTTTGGTAGGGGGCGGTGGCATACCACAACCTGGCGAAATTTCGCTGGCACATAATGGAGTGTTGTTTTTAGATGAGCTGCCCGAGTTTAAAAGAACGGCTTTAGAAGTCATGCGCCAGCCAATGGAAGAACGCAAAGTGACGATTTCACGGGCAAAAGTGGCATTAGATTTTCCTGCAAATTTTATGTTGATAGCCAGTATGAACCCCTGCCCTTGTGGTTATTACAATCATCCTGATAAAGAATGTAGTTGCCCACCTGGTGCGGTACAAAAGTATTTAAACAAAATTTCTGGGCCCTTGCTGGATAGAATTGATTTACACGTAGAAGTAACACCAGTTGCCTTTAGCGAGTTAAGTAAAGCAACACTGGGCGAAGCTTCTGCAAGTATAAGAGAACGGGTTATTGCGGCCAGAGAGATACAAGC
>JAYWCY010000485.1:0-7333 GCA_043780175.1 Chitinophagales bacterium | reverse complement strand
ATGTGGTAGATAATTGGCTAGAAAAACGCTTGGTAAACGCAGGCAAACAACTCAATATCCAATTGGTAAAATATACCTCTCCTAATTTCTTAAATACATTGGAAAATATAGCTGATTTTTTCAATAAAAAGCCAACTTATTTTCAAACAGATTTTTACATTCAACAACGCAAGCAAAGGCATATTTTACTAGAAAAAGATGGCAAGCCACTTGGCGGTAAATGGACTTTTGATGCAGATAACAGGAATAAATTTCCAAGAAATGAAACGGTTCCCAACTACCCTTTTCCTGCAGAAAATGAATTTGTAAAAGAGGCAAAACAATATATAGACAAAAACTTTCCTACTAATTATGGTTCTTCTAAAACCCTCTTTGGGGGCTTTGGGTACTACCCAACTACTTTTAGCGAAGCCAAAAATTGGCTAGAAGCCTTTTTACAAAAGCGTTTTAGCAAGTTTGGTATTTATGAAGATGCGATGGTGGCAAAAGAACCCATTTTATACCATAGCGTGCTCACGCCAATGCTAAATATTGGCTTATTACAGCCGCAACAAATAGTTGATGCTGCAATAGAATTTGCCAGTAACAGCGATATTCCTTTAAATTCTCTAGAAGGGTTTATCAGGCAAATTGTAGGCTGGCGAGAATTTATACGCATTGTCTATGAACGTGAAGGCAGCAATCAACGCACCAGAAATTATTGGAGCTTTACACGCAAAATACCAGCTAGTTTTTACAACGGTACCACAGGCATTGTACCTGTAGATATTGTGATTAAAAAGCTATTACAATCTGGCTATAACCACCATATAGAACGGCTAATGGTGTTAGGAAATTTTATGTTACTCTGCGAATTTGCCCCCAATGAAGTACACCAATGGTTTATGGAAATGTATGTAGATGCTTACGATTGGGTAATGGTACCTAATGTGTATGGCATGACGCAATTTGCCGATGGTGGATTAATGACCACCAAGCCGTACATCAGTGGCAGTAACTATTTGATGAAAATGAGTGATTATGAGAAAGGAAGTTGGCAAGAAATATGGGACGGCCTGTTTTGGCGGTTTATGCATGTGCATCGCAGGTTTTTTTTACAAAATCCCAGGCTTGGTATGTTGGTAGGCACGTTTGACAAAATGAGTATAGAAAAACAACAACAGCATCTTAACAACGCAGAAAAATTTTTAGACAGCCTAACGAATTAAACATGAGCAAACTAAAACCACACCAACATGCAGAACAAGCGAACTTGTTTGAAGAGCATATTGTTGCAACAACAGATGTTTGTTTTCCTACAAACTATACCGCTATACTTGAAAGAATTAATCACATTAATCCTACTAAGTACGCAAAATCGAGAAACTATATTTCAGGTGCCGTTACTTATTTGTCGCCCTACATTGCAAGAGGTGTTATTAGCTTACCGCAAATTAAAAATGACATTCTAAGTAAATACAAATTTTATGAAGCTGAAAAATTACTACAAGAATTGGCTTGGAGAGAATATTTTCAAAGGCAATGGCAGTTTTATGGTGATAATATTTTTACTGATATAAAGCAGCCACAACAGCAGGTTACACATTATCAAATACCAGAAGCCATCGTTGCTGCTAGCACAAATATTGATGGCATTGACACAGCAATTAATAGCTTGTACCAAACTGGTTACATGCACAACCATTGTAGAATGTATACAGCTATGCTAACTTGCAATGTCGCAAAAGCACATTGGCTGCAACCAGCCAAATGGCTATATTATCATTTGTTGGATGGTGATATTGCGAGTAACCATTTAAGTTGGCAATGGGTAGCTGGTAGTTTTAGTAGCAAAAAATATTTTGCCAATCAAGAAAACATTAGCAGGTATACTAATAGTAACCAAACAAAGGGTTATTTAGCCAATAGTTACGAAGCCATTGCAGATATGCCCATACCAAATGTGTTACAAGCAACCACTGATTTCATTGTGACAACAAATTTGCCTGCACAATTACCTATTACACTTGACTACAATTTGCCCTTACTAATATATAATAGCTATAATATTGATCCAAACTGGCGTAAGGATGATACAGCTAATAGAATCCTGTTATTAGAGCCATCACATTTTTCCAAATACCCAGTGAGTGATAAAGTAATTAATTTTATTATACAATTAGCGAAAGATAATATACCAAATATCCAAATATTTGTAGGCGAATTTGGTACGATAAAAGCGATGTATCAACCCAATTTAGAGGAAGGTAGTATTTGTTATAAAGAGCATCCGACAACGCACCATTACCTGGGCATTGAGGAAAGTAGAGATTGGCTTTGCCCAAAAGTTTCAGGCTATTTTCCTAGCTTTTTTGCATATTGGAAAAAAGCAGAAAGGTATTTGCGTCAAGTGCTTGAAGAATAAATACAATTTAGTGTATTCCTATAGATTGCTAAAGAAATGTTACAGTTAAATAATCATTTCATCGGTTTTAAACCATGATTAACGGTTGCGGTCAGTATTGCATCTCTTAATTAAAAATATAAAAACGTATGAAAAAAGTAATCTTCATCATCGCAGGTGCCATCTTCACATTAACAACTATGGCACAAACAACCACACCAGCGCCTACAGAAAAAAAAGCTGAAAGTAAAGATCTTCGCAAGGATATTCGTGACAAACGAGCAGACGAGCGCAAACTAAAAGCAGAAATAAAAGAAGGCGATAAAGCAGGTGCAAAAGCCCAAAGAAAAGACATTAAAGGCGATAACAAAGACATCAGAAAAGATGCAAAAGAACTAAAGGAAGAAGGTGTTAAACACCCAATTAGAAGAGCTGATCACCAAATACATGTAGCTAACAAAAGAGGCTAATATTATTTGAAAAGTAAAAAAATGCCCATCACTTAAAAATGATGGGCATTTTAACGTATTTAATGTATCAATTTTAAAATTCTCACTTATTTTTATTCAATGAAAAGAATTATCCTCATTATATTAATCGCTATTCCTTTTTTGAGCTATAGCCAAGCCAAAAATTATGATACACTACCGCCCTATTTAAAAACCAAAACTATCCCTAACTTTTCTATTTTAGATTGCCATACCACCACAGATAGTGTATGGATTAATAACAGTAGTTTACCCAAAGGCAAGCCCGTAGTATTTATATATTTTAGCCCAGAGTGCAGCCACTGCGAGTACGAAACCGAAGAGATTAAAAGGCATATGGATAGCTTAAAAAATGCGACATTTGTATTTGTAAGCTACCACCCTATTGAAAAAATCAAAGCTTTTTTTGATAAATACAATTTAGATAAATATCCAAACATTGTAATGGGTAGAGATCCTAAGTATTTCATTCCTTCGTTTTTTAGAGTTGAATTTACACCGTTTGTAGCCATATATACACCACAAGGCAACTTTGTTAAAGCGTATAAACAAGGTGCAGATATAACTGAATTAATTAGTTTGGTACAGTAAGTGAACTAAAGATAATTATTGATTACCTCAACGATACTCTCTTTTAGTATTTGTACAAGTAGCTTGGTGGTAAGTTCACCTACAATTTTTATTTGATAAGATTGATAAGCATTTAGCTCTGTCTCTATTTTATTTTATTAAGACCATACCATTTTGTGATGGAGTTTACAGTACCATTAAAATGATATTATTTAAATGTATTATTTTAGTCATCCCTTAAAATTGCTGTAATGCACAATTGAAGCGTATTTGACCATACATAAATATTACTGTACCCAAATATTGTCAATACCAATGGTTTTGGGTAAGGGATGCCAAGCATGTATAATAATAAGTATGGCAAAAGCAACTGCAAAAATAAAAAAAGTCACGCCCCACAACACACCCACCCATCGACAAAAACCTACTAATTACATATAGGGCAAGTTCGGAAACCCTAACAGGCGTCGGTCAACAAAGTATAACCAAAAGCCCCAGCAAGCAGCCCTTGGGTTAAAACTCGTTTGGGGGCTTTCGGCTATACTTCTTAATGTTGGCGGATGTTTTTAGCGTACATTTTGTTAGTATAAAACAAATGTCCTACTACATACACGTTTATTCTCAATGTAAATATTCATTTTCCAATCACCTTTGACCATTTCATAAGGTTCATCTAAACTATAAGAAGAAGCTGATGGAATATTAGTTGGTCTTTTCGTTGTGTATTTAATGCTTCTAAATTTTTCGCCCTTGTCATTTGTTATTTTCTCTGGATAAATCCATTCAATAACTACGTCGATGTCTACAGTGTCCCTTGAATTTACAATATAGACAACTCCAAAATTAGCTTTTGGCAAAACCTGAATTGAATCAGATTTGTTGATAATTTCAAAATCTTCTAACCAACCATGAGCTCCTGTCGGGGAATTGCTAAGCTGTTCAGTTGTCCCGCCTTTAACTTTCGCAAGTCCAAAGTCAAGTTCTTTAAATTCTAAAGTTCCGTAGGATTTAGAATTTACTGTCGTTTGAGAAAATGTCGTCTGGAAAATAAGTAATGTCAGTAATGTGAAAATAACTTTCATATGATAAGAATTTAATTATTAATAGTAGTCTGTGAATGTTCTTTAAAATATCCGTCAACGAGAGTTTGTGAAAAAACATCCACTGCTTTTCAAATATACCCAAAGTGTGGATATCTAAAATGGAGTACTGTTTTTGCTATTGTTTGGTATGCAATTTATTCAAGGCAATAATCGCCATCAAACCTTTTTCAGCACATTGGATGAACAAGTGACTGCCGATAATGCAGTACGGCTCATAGATGCGTTTATAGATAAACTTGACTTACAACAATTAGGTTTTAGTCGCATCGTTCATAAAAGCGAAGGCCGCCCACACCTTATGCGCCTAGTGTATTGTTAAAACTGTATCTCTATGGCTATCTCAATAAAATACGCAGTAGCCGTAAGCTAGAAAAAGAAGCTTACCGCAATATAGAACTGCAATGGCTCTTGCAAGGTTTACAACCGAACTATCATACCATCGCAGACTTTCGTAAAGTGCATGCCTTGTCTTTACAATCCATGTTCAAACTCTACGTTTTGTTTTTAAGCGATGCTGGTCTACTAGGTAAAACTACCATTGGCTTAGATGGCAGTAAGTTTAAAGCCGTCAACAGTAAAAAGAACAATTACAACCAAAAAAAGATAGACAAATACCGCCAGTTCATTGAAGACAAAACCACCAAGTATTTACAACAATTAGATGAGCTGGATAAAGAAGAAAGTACAGCTATCAATGATGAACTAACGCTCAAAAAAGAAAAGATTAAACAAGGGTTAGCCAAGTTACAAGAACGCACCATCAAGTACGATAGCCTTCAGCAACAGTTAGATGCAACTGTAGATAAGCAAATCAGTACCACAGATCCAGACAGTCGCAGCATCCTTATAACTAAAAGCATTGTAGAAGTTGCTTACAACACACAGAATGTGGTAGATCTTCTGATAGTGTAAACAGGATAATGTTCTAATTTGTCACTTGCTTAATTTAAATGTTATTTTTTGGAATTTGAAGAAGTTGACTTTGATGTTACTATAACATTTACAGGGCTTTTTTATTCAGATAAGATTTTAATTTGGACAATTACTCATTTAACCATTTAGCAACTCTTTTTTCAAAAAATGCTGCCATTCCTTCATTAGCATCCTTTGTTTGTTTTAAGTTTTCTAAAGATTGAAGTAAAAAAGGGATTTTTTCAATTTCTGACAACGCTCCAAGTTTTTTAATGGCTTCTAAACCTGAGTAAATTGCTTTTGGTGAATTTTCGATGATACTTCTTATTAATTCATCAATGTTACTTTCGTCTAAAAAATCATAAACTATTCCCAAATCTTTTGCTTCGCTTGCCGTGATTACTTTAGCAGTTATACATAAATCAAGAGCTTTATTTTGAGGTATATACTTTATTAAAGAAGCCAAAACCTGAAATGGGAAAATACCTCTTTTTACTTCCGGTAAAGAAAACTTGGCTTCTTTATTTGCAAAAATATAAGTACACTCTAAAACAATTAAGAAACCACCAGCTATTACATCACCCTCTACAATTGCAATACTGGGTTTATTTAATTGACCAATAGCTGTTGCTAAAGAAATATTTTGATTCTGAATTTCGGGATTTAAAATATCAAATTCAGGATTTTCAAAAGTTTTCATATCCATGCCCGCACAAAACACCGGCCCCTCTGCATTTATTAGAACCAAACGCACCGTTTTGTTTACGTTAGCCTCTAAAATAGCGTGACTTATTTCATTTACCATTGTTGGGGTAAAGGCATTCCTTTTTTCAGGCCTTGCTAAAGTCAACTTAAAAATATGTTGATCTATACTTGTTTTGATGAAATTGTATTTCATGCTATCATATTTTGAAAACTAGTTTGTAATTCTAAAATTTGCTGATCACTTCCTCTTTTAAAATAACGTAACAAATCTTCCGTTGGAATATTACCTACCATATCATTGTTTGTAAAAGGGCAACCACCAAAGCCCAAAATAGCACCATCAAACTTTCTACAACCAGCTTCAAAAGCTGTTTTTATTTTATCCAAACTACTAGTTTTTTCGGAATGAAAATGAGCGCCAATACGAATACTGGGGAATTTTTGAATGCAGGCCTCAAACAGTTCTTTAATTTGAACTTTATTAGCTTCACCAGTGGTATCGGCCAAAGAAAACTCAACTACACCCAAGGCAGCTATTTTATTTATCCATTCAAAAACCAATTCTTTATTCCAAATTTCCCCATACGGATTTCCGAAAGCCATCGAAATGTAGACCACTGGAATCTTAGCATGCTTTTTTGAAATTTCAACTATGTTTTTCAGTTTCTCAAACGACTCTTCCATAGTGGATTTTGTATTTCGCTTTTGAAATACTTCTGAAATAGAAAAAGGATAGCCTAAATATGTAATTTTGTCAAAACTGCAAGCTTCTAACGCCCCTCTTTCGTTTACTACAATAGCCAAAAGCTTTGTGCTATTAAGTACTATTTTATCCAATACTTCCTTCGTGTCAGCCATTTGAGGTATTGCTTGTGGTGAAACAAAACTTCCAAAATCTATCCAATCAAAAAGATTACTTTTTAAAAGATTATTTATATGATTTGCTTTTTTTTCAGCCGAAATCATTTCTTTCATGCCTTGAATTGCATCCCTTGGACAATCCACTACAATTATTTCATTTCTATTTAACATCTTTCTTAATTTCTCTAGAAATCACCATCTTTTGTATGCTTGATGTTCCTTCGCCAATTGTACATAATTTAGCATCTCTAAAATATTTTTCGGCGGGAAAGTCTTTTGTAAAACCATAACCCCCAAAAATTTGAACGCTT
>JAYWCY010000484.1:0-5909 GCA_043780175.1 Chitinophagales bacterium | reverse complement strand
ATTAATAACGACGGGTTGCCTGACGTATTTATGACTTCTAATACGGCAGCCAATAAATTGTATTTAAATAAAGGTAATTTTAAGTTTGAGGATATTAGTAATCAATCAGGTATTATCCATGATGATAAATGGAATACTGGAGTAGTATTTGCTGATGTGAACGGTGATGGCTGGTTAGATATTTATGTATCATCATCAGGTCATATGAGTACTGGTAATCGAAAGAATAAATTATACATTAATAATCATGATTTAACTTTTACAGAATCTGCTGCAAAATATGGTTTAGATATTTCTGCTTATACCACACAAGTATCCTTTTTTGACTATGACATGGATGGTGATTTAGACTGTTTCATGATTAATAATAGTCCTATACCAGTTAATCAACTAGACTTTGCAAACCGTCGCGATCTGCCTGAAAGCCAGTGGTCAGTCGGTGCTTTTTTAAAAGGGGGTGGCGATCATTTGTTTCGTAATGATAATGGGCATTTTACTGAAGTTACAAGACAGGCTGGTATTCATGGTACATTAATAAGTTTTGGTCTCGGTGTTTCCGTAGGCGATATTAATGGCGATGGCTACCCTGATGTATTTGTTTCCAATGACTCTTATGAAAGAGATTATCTCTATATCAACCAAAAAAATGGCACATTTAAAGACGAGTTAGAAAGTTGGATGCAACATACTAGCTTTTCATCTATGGGGGCTGATATTGCAGATATTAATAATGATGGCTACCCTGATTTATTTACTACAGATATGTTGCCAGTGAATGATTTACGGCTAAAAACAACAGGCTCATTTGATAATATCGACTTATTTAATAGTAAGCTAAAAGCTGGCTTTTATTATCAGTATATAAAAAATTGCCTGCATTTAAATAACCAAAATGGTAAGTTTTCAGATATTGCTAATTATAGTGGTGTATCAGCAACAGATTGGAGCTGGGGCGCTTTAATGTTTGATATGGATAATGACGGATGGAACGATTTATATGTATGCAACGGCGTAAATAGGGATGTTACTAATCTTGATTTTATGGATTTTTTTGCAGATGAAACCTATCATAAAATGGCACTTGGTGGTAAGAAGAAAGATATCGACCAACTGTTACAAAACATTCCTAGAACGCCTTTACAAAACAAAGTGTATAGAAATGATAAAAATCTGGGATTTACAGATATAGGAACGCGATGGGGGTTTACACAACCCAGTTTTTCTAATGGCGCTGCCTACGCTGATTTAGATAATGATGGCGATTTAGATTTAATAGTCAATAATGAAAACCAACCATCATTCGTATATAGAAATAATGCCAGAGAGTTGAATAAAAACAACTACATAGGGTTTAATTTAAAAGGGAAAGGACAGAATACATTTGCTATTGGCAGTAAAATTACGCTATATGTTGGTGATCAGATATTAACTAGAGAAATTGTACCTAGTCGTGGTTTCCAATCTTCTGTAGATTACAAAGCCATTATTGGTTTAGGTAAGGCAAATAGCATTGATTCAATGCAAATAACTTGGCCCGATAGGTCATATGATAAAATATATCATCCTGTAATTAACCAAGTACACACTATTCAGCAGAAAGACAAAAAGAATAGTATTGATGACTTAAAGAAAATAGTTCCTGAAACGTATTTTACACAATTGCCAACCAGTGTTTTTCAAAAGCATACAGAAGATGATCATATAGACTTCTATTTTGAAAGAGGGATACCAAGAATGATTTCAACGGAAGGCCCTAAAGCTGCAGTAGGGGATGTGAATGGCGATGGTTTGGCAGATGTATACATTGGTGGGGCAAAGGGTCAGGAAGGGCATTTGTATATTCAAACGGACAAAGGATTTATAGAAAAACAAACACCTATTTTTAAGCAATATGCGGATTTTGAAGACGTAGCGTGTTTGTTGTTTGATTGCGATGGTGATGGTGATTTAGATTTGTTTGTAGGTGCTGGGGGAAATACCGCTTCGCCAAATAGTAGAGAGCTGCAACATCGGTTGTATATTAATGATGGTAAAGGGAATTTTTCTATTAACACCAGCTCATTTCCCTTGAACCAAGATAATATTTCTGTGGTGATTGCTAATGATTTTGACCATGATGGCGACTTAGACTTATTTGTAGGTGCTAGAAATGTTACACAGATGTATGGTAGCAACCCTCAAAGTCATATTTATATCAATAATGGTAAGGGTATTTTTACAGATATGGATGCTTCAAAAATGGCTGGCATTAATACCATTGGTATGGTTACAAGCGCCTTGTGGGCAGATATTGCAGGCGATGCAAATAAAGAATTGGTTGTGGTGGGTGAATGGATGGCGCCACATATATATAGCTTCAAAAAAGATCACTTTGAAGAAATCCCATCAAATCTAAATAGCATGAAAGGGTGGTGGCAGACAGCAGTGGTAACTGATGTGAATGGTGACGGTAAGTTGGATTTGATACTAGGCAATGTGGGTGAAAACTGCTATTTGAAACCAGATAGTGCACACCCTATAAAATTGTGGGTGAATGATTTTAACCAAAATGAGTCGAAGCACAAAATACTCACAAGTACCATTGATGGCAAGGACTTACCAATGCTATTGAAACATGAGATGGAAGAACAAGTGCCGCCATTAAAGAAACAAAATTTGAAACATGAATTGTATGCTGTAAAATCAATTCAAGAATTGTTTAGTCCAGAATTAATTAAGACCGCTTTGCAAAAAGAGTTTAATTATACAAGTTCTTGTGTAGCTATCAATCAAGGTAATGGACAATTTATCATTCAGAAATTGCCACCAAGGATGCAGTTATCATCTATTAATACATTGCTATGCACAGATGTAAATCATGATGGCACGATAGATATTGTAGCAGGCGGTAATTTATCTTGCTTTTTGCCTCAATTTGAAAGATTAGATGCGAGTTATGGTGACTTATTAATCAATGATGGTAAAGGGAATTTCAAATGGTTAGGTTCCAATCAATCAGGTATCTCACAGCGAGGCGATATTAAAGATATTGTTGAAATACCTTCTAAAAATGGTAAGTATTTATTGTTATTACAAAACAATGCATTTCCTGTTTTATATAAAGTGAACCGTTGATTTAAAATGATGATATTGATTGCCATGATCATTTAAAAGGAGAATGTTGTAATGAAATTTGGGTTAAGAAAAATTCTTTTCTTTTTCAATAAAAATAGCCAATACTTGGTATTGCTGGCTTGCATATGGTTTATGCTGTCTTGTCATACAACTGAAACAAAACAAACATTGTTTCAGTTAATGGATAGTGATAGTACAGGTATTCATTTTCAAAATACGGTAGTTGATAATAAAGATGAAAACAGTTTTCAATTTCGTAATTTTTATAATGGTGGTGGTGTTGCATTAGGTGATATTAATAATGATGGGTTACCTGATGTAGTGTTGACATCCAATCTTGGTAGTAATAAAATTTACCTTAATAAAGGCAATTTTAAATTCGATGATATTACTACTACTTCCGGATTCCAGCAAAACGGTCAATGGAGTACTGGGGTTACGTTTGTAGATATTAATGGGGATGGGTGGCTAGATATTTATATTTGTAGTTCTGGGCATGTAGGCACAAATAATCGGCTTAATCAGCTGTACATCAATAATCACAATAATACATTTACAGAAGCTGCAAAACAATACGGCTTAGATCATTCTGGCTATAGTACCCAAGCTGTATTTTTTGATTATGACTTGGATGGTGACTTAGATTGTTTCATCATTGATAATAGCCCCATACCCTTTGGATCGCTTAATTATCAAGGTATGCGTGATTCAGCTTTGTCGGCCTGGAAAATCCCTGAACAGTACAAAGGCGGCGGTAACCATCTGTATAAAAATATCAATAATCATTTTGAAGAAGTATCCCAACAAGCAGGCATTCATAGTAGTTTATTAAGCTTTGGTTTGGGTGTTTCTGTAGCCGATATTAATGGAGATGGCTATCCAGATATTTATGTGGGTAATGATTTTTTAGAAAGAGATTATCTCTATATCAATCAAAAAAATGGCACATTTAAAGATGCGTTAGAAGATTGGATGCAGCATATAAGTATGTCATCGATGGGTACAGATATCGCAGATATTAATAACGATGGCTATCCAGATATTTATACAACAGATATGCTCCCCCCCGATGATTATCGCTTAAAAACTACAGGCACTTTTGATAATGTAGATTTATATCGAACCAAGATAAAAGCTGGTTTTTATAACCAATACGTCAGAAACTGCTTACAGTTAAATAATAAAAACGGCAAATTTTTAGATATCGCTAATTGTGTAGGTGTATCGGCAACAGATTGGAGTTGGGGATTGGTATTGTTTGATGCAGACAATGACGGCTTTAATGATATTTATGTTTGTAATGGTATTAATAGAGATTTAAGCAATCTCGATTTTTTAGACTTTTTTTCTAGCGATATGTACCAGCGCATATTGGTATCAGGTACAAAAGAGAATATTGCTGATAGCCTGATTAAAAGAATTCCCCAAACGCCATTATTGAATAAAGCATATCGAAACACAGGAAAATTGATGTTTGAAGATATCGGTGCGCAATGGGGGTTTACAACACCTTCTTTTTCTAATACTGTTGCATATGCTGATTTAGACAATGATGGCGATTTGGATATGATTGTGAATAATGAAAATCAGCCAGCTTTTGTATATAAGAATAATGCGCGCCAACTGAATAATAATAACTATATCAGTGTATTGCTAAAAGGCAATGGTGGTAATACGTTTGCAATTGGAGCAACGATAAAAGTGTATCAAGGCGATCAAATTTTTTCTCGTGAAGTAGAGCCTGTAAGAGGGTTTCAATCTTCGGTAGATTACAAGCAAGTTATTGGATTAGGGAAATTATCTCAAGTAGATTCAATGGTTATTAGCTGGTCCGATTTTTCTAATACTACTTACTATCATCCACAACTGAATAAACAATACACCTTATTACAAAGTGATGCAAAAAAGCAAAATGTTCGTAAGGTTGCAACGTTAGGCGCGTCAGTATTATTTCAAAAAATAAATACCAATTTTGAGAAGCATCAAGAAGATGATGTTGTGGATTTTTATGCCGAACAAAATATACCAAAAATGCTGTCTCGGGAAGGGCCACAGGCAGCTGTTGGCGATGTAAACGGAGATGGCTTGGATGATATATATGTGGGTGGTGCTACCAATCAAGCGGGGCAATTGTATCTTCAAAATACCAATGGGACATTTACTAAAAAAACGGAGCCAATATTTACACAATTTGCTGGTTTTGAAGACGTTGCTACATTGTTCTTTGATAGCGATGGTGATGGTGATTTAGATTTGTTTGTAGGTGCAGGTGGTAACAATGTTAGCAATACTAATAATAGGGAATTACAACATCGGTTGTATAAAAATGATGGTAAAGGTAATTTTACTATAGATGCATCTGCCTTTCCTTTAAGTAACACCAATATTGCAGTAGCTACAGCCTATGATTTTGATCATGATGGTGATTTGGATGTATTTGTGGGTAGTAGAAGTGTGCCTTTGCAATACGGTGTTGACCCTATTAGTCATATTTATGTCAATGATGGCAAAGGTCATTTTACAGATTTGCCAAAAGAAAAACTAGGTGCAATTGCAAATCTTGGGATGGTCACAAGTGCTGTGTGGGCTGATGTTTCAGGCGATTCAAAAAAAGAACTAGTAGTTGTAGGTGAATGGATGACACCACGCATATTTAGCTATACCAATCAACATTTTGAAGAAGTGCCTACCAATCTTACCAACTTACATGGCTGGTGGAGAAGTGTTGTAGCTACAGATATAAATGGAGATGGTAAAACAGATTTGATATTGGGTAATATAGGTGATAATTTTTA
>JAYWCY010000483.1:0-9936 GCA_043780175.1 Chitinophagales bacterium | reverse complement strand
AGAAGTGGCAATGGCTATTTCAACGAAGCTAGTGATAGATTTATACAAACGTTAAAGCTTTATAATCAAGGTATTATTAAAAAAATTGTGGTTACAGGTGGTAGCGGTTTATTATTGGGTAAAGAACCAGTAGAAGGCAATGTATTGAAAGAAGAATTTTTGAAAAATAAGGTGAATGCCAATGACTTAATTATTGAAAACAGATCGAGAAATACCTACGAAAATGCCATTTTTACGAAGATATTTCTTGATAGCTTACAGTTAACCGATACCATGGTTTTAGTAAGTTCTGCTTCGCATTTAAGGCGTTCAAAAAAAGTATTTGAAAATGCAGGTTTTAAAATAGTAAACTATCCAAGTGATTTTGAATTTATTGACCAATTTTATACGCCACTTGATTATATATGGCCTGATATAACTGCATTTCACGGCTGGGTAAAACTGATTAAAGAAATGGTAGGTACTATTGTTTATAGCATCACTGGCAAGGCTTAATAGCGTTTTACATCCACAGTATGTAAGTCTTTTAACTTTGATAATACTTCTTCTAAACGTACTTTGGGCACACCAACTTGTACAATAGTAAATAATTGATGCTCCTGCTTTAAAATATTACAATTGCATTGTTTTAAAATAATCATCACATCGTTCATTCTAGTATAATCGAATGCTAACTCGTAATTAACTTCAACAGATTTTTGGATAATTGGCACTACCTGAAAAGCCATGGCTGCGGCAGACTTATATGCATTTATTAAACCAGGCACACCCAATAATGTACCCCCAAAATAACGTACAACAATCACAACTACATTTGTTAATTGCTTACTATCAATAACATTTAAAATAGGCTTACCAGCAGTACCACTTGGCTCACCATCATCACTTACTCTAAATGTATTGCCGTCTAAACCCAGCCTGTAAGCAAAGCAATGATGCACCGCTTTTGGATGTTCTTTTTTTAATACTTGCAAATATTTTTTAAACGCTTCTACAGAACTTATTGGATAAGCATATGCTAAAAAACGGCTGCCTTTATCTTTAAATTCAGCCATTGAAGGCTGCTCTATGGTATAGTAATACAAGTCGTTATTCATTAGGCTTTATTACTATTGTTTTCGTTGGTATAATAAGTAATGGTATCGTTAAAAAATGACATTTCATTTGCAGTAAAATGATGGTTTAAAATTGGTGCTGTAATACCTTCATTTACTATTAATGATGTATTCACAATCACCCTTGCCTCGTCCCATAAATGCCTATCAATAAACGCTTGTAGCGTTTTACTACCCCCTTCTACAATGACACTTTGAATATTTAATTTGTAACAAGCAGCAAGAATTTCTGCTACAAAATCTTCATCTTTATTCAATAAATAATAAGTCAAATTCTCATATGCCTCTTGTTTTATAAAATTGAAAACGATAGTAGGTTGTTCTTTATTAAAAAGGTGCAAAGTAGTTGGTAATTTCAGGTATTTATCAATCACCAAACGTGTTGGACTTTTTCCTTGCCAAAACCTGTTGGTTAACGAAGGATTATCTAACAATGCAGTATTGGTTCCTACTAAAATGGCTGCTGCTTCACTGCGCCATTTATGCACTAATCTATTCGAAAAATTATTGCTTATCAGCAGTCTTTCATCTTTACTGGAAGCAATTTTTTTATTGGCAGTTTCTGCCCATTTTAAAATAATAAAAGGTCTTTTTTGCTCATAAAATGTAAAAAATCGTTTATTTAGATGTCTGCATTCATTTTCCAATACACCAACCGTTATATCCACACCAGATTGGCGTAATTTTTCAATGCCCTTGCCAGCAACTTCTACAAAACTATCCTTGCAACCAACCACTACTTTTTTAATGCCGTTTTTAATAATCAAATCACTGCAAGGTGGTGTTTTGCCAAAGTGTGCACAAGGTTCTAGGCTTACGTAAATAGTAGATTGAGGAATTAAATGTGCATCTTCTTTAGTAACGCTATTAAGGCAATTTACTTCAGCATGTGCTTTCCCATATTGCTGATGATAACCTTCACCAATAATTCTATCCAAATGCACCAATACGCTACCTACCAAAGGGTTTGGCGCAACATTCCCTTCACCCAATTTGGCTAGTTGTAGGCACCGTAACATGTATTGTTCATGTAAAGTCAATAATAATGGGTAATTGGTGAAAGCGGCAAAAATAACTGAAATGATAGTAACATTGCAGTATGACTATTAACACGGCATATCAACAACTCTTGCAGCAATTATATGCGTTGTATGATATTCGTGAAGCCGCGAGTATTGCCGAATTAGTCATTGAAAAAATTACTGCAAAAAGCAGAATTGAAAGAATTTTACTTAAAGATATACCACTAAATACAGAACAACTAGTACAATTAGAAACTTTTACACAGCAACTCTTACAGCACCAACCTGTACAATATGTGTTACAAGAAGCATGGTTTGCAGGTATGAAATTTTTTGTAGCAGAAGGTGTATTAATACCAAGACCAGAAACGGATGAATTGGTTGAAATGGTTGCTAGTTACCAGTTGCCAGTTGCTAGTATGTTACAAATCCTGGATATTGGTACAGGTAGTGGCTGTATCCCAATTGCACTAAAAAAACGCTTACCAACTAGTGAGATTACTTCCATCGACATAAGTGACGCTGCTTTAACAATTGCGCAAAAAAATGCCATAGATTTAAAAGCTAATATTACACTTAAACAAATAGATTTTTTAGATGAAACGACTTGGAATAATTTAGGGTTATTTGATATCATCATTAGTAATCCACCCTACATTAAGCAATCCGAAAGTGCAATAATGAGTAAGCATGTAACAAGCTACGAACCAATCCTAGCCTTATTTGTAGCCGATGACAATGCGCTTATTTTTTACAAAAAAATAGCTGCCTTCGGCAAAACCCATCTTACAAAAAAAGGACAAATTTTTGTTGAAATAAATGAAGCTTTGGGTAATGAAACAGTTACAATTTTTAACCAATATGGCTATCAAACGATACTTAAACAAGACTTACAAGGCAAGGATAGAATGATAATAGCATGGCTTATTTAAGTTCATCTAAAACAGCAAATAGCTTTTTTACAACAGCACTGGCACTACCATCAAAATTATTAACAATAATGGCAACAGTATAATCCACACCAGCCTTACTTGTATGATAACCAGCAAAACTTTTTGTACCACCAATAGTACCACTTTTCAACTTCATATTATTATAAACTGGCAATGCATTATAGAAGATAGGAAACCATTTTTTATCTTTTGCATATTGCAGTACATTTACCAAAACACCAGTTGTAATGCGATTTTGGGGAGATAAACCACTACCATCAATCACCTTTATAGCACTTTTATCTATGCCTCTATCCTGCCAAAATTTTCTTACAATATCTACCCCTTTATCAGTAGAGCCAATACCTGTTTTTTCAAATGCAATTGTCTTTAATATAGCTTCCCCGTATAAGTTAATACTCTTTTTTAAAAACCAATAGTTAATGCTATCTAGTGTTGGTGAATAATGTGTATTAATAATTATAGATGGGTGTCTTTTTGTATCATCATTATCAATCATTACTAAGTCAATCATGCTTTTAAAACTTATTTTTTCTATACGCAATGCATCTTCAAAAGCCTTCTGTATTTGCCACACAGGGTTTGGTAATGCCCCACTTATAGTAAAAGTTTTTTCGCCAGCGGGTACGGTACCTTCTACAAAACCGGCGTTACTATATGGCGATAAATAAATATACCCATTATCACCACTACCCTTTTTACCAGTCATAATATTGGGCTTTAAAAATACTTTTTGTAGTTCTGGTTTTGTTTTTAGAATTATCGCTTCATCACCTTCATTATCACCAGGCTGTAAGACAATGTCGTATTGATTTTCGTGCCAATTTAAGCCCCAAGTACCCGCACCATAATAATTACCAATATCATCCCAAATCCAACCACCCGGCAACGATTGATAGCTAAACTTTTTACCATCAAAAAACACATTGCCATCAATTGATTTAATACCAATTTCCTTAATCGCTTGTATCCAATTTGCAATAATAAAACTGTCTTTGGTAGTATTATAACGCCAGCTAGCCAATGTTGGATCACCACTACCAACAATGTATAAATTACCTCTTAAAATGCCATTACTAATAAAACCATCATACCCAAGTTCGGTTTTGTATTGGTAATTTTTATCCAATAATTCAAACGCCGTAACGCTAGTAATTATTTTCTGGCAACTGGCTGGTGCAAGCCCAAGCTGACTATTATAATCAGACACCACTTTATGGGTTTTAGATTCTACAACGTACAAACTTAAACTTGCATGTTTCAAGGCGGTATCGTTTTCTAATTGTTGCATAGCCATTGCAAGCTTGTCGCTCACACTTTGCGCCATAGAAATAAAGCCGATAAAAATTAAACCAATGATAAGTTGAAGGTGTTTCATGTGAGTACAATTACTTTGCACAAAATACAGCGTTCGTTTTATGGAAAAAATATTTGCGTCTATTATTACTATTGGTGATGAATTATTAATTGGTCAGGTCGTAGATACCAATAGCCCATGGATGGCTCAAGAGTTGAATAAAATAGGCGTAGCTGTTAAGCATCGCGTAGCAGTTGGCGATGTCTGGGATGATATTTGGTACGCCTTAAATGAAGAAAGTAAGCATGCAAGTATTATATTGATTACAGGTGGTTTAGGCCCTACAGCCGATGATATTACCAAGCCATTATTATGCGATTATTTTGGCGGTAAAATGGTAGTTGATGAAGTAACATTAGCACATGTAACAAACATATTTGCCAATATTTTAAAACGCCCAATGATAGCGCGTAATGCCAAGCAGGCAGAAGTACCAGACGTTTGCACCGTTTTAAAAAATGAAGTAGGTACCGCACCAGGGATGTTATTTGAACGTGATGGCAAAATTTTTATTGCTATGCCAGGCGTACCACACGAGATGAAATGGTTATTGACTAATATGGTATTGCCACTGATTTCTACAAAATTTACTACACCCATTATTGAGCATAGAACCTTATTAACCGCTGGTTTGGGGGAAAGTTTTTTGGCTGAACTAATAAAAGATTTTGAAGAAGCTTTACCAGAAACTATTAAACTAGCTTACTTGCCCAATTATGGCATGGTACGTTTGCGCCTCACTTCGTCAGGTTTTGATAAAGCTGAAATTGCAGCCCAACTTGAATACCAATTTAATTTATTAAAGACCAACGTAAAAGATTATTTGGTAATAGATGAAGATATTACACTACAAGCAGCTGTTGCTAATCTTCTTAAAAAAAATGGCAAAACCTTAGCAACTGCTGAAAGCTGCACAGGTGGTTATATTGCACATTTAATCACATCTATGCCGGGTTCATCGGCATTTTTTACCGGCAGTGTTGTTTGTTATGATAATAGGATTAAAACAGAATTACTTGGTGTAAGCCACGAAGTTTTGCACACTGTAGGTGCTGTAAGTGAAGAAACGGTGACCTTAATGGCTAGTAATATCGTAAAACTAATGAATACCGATTATGGCATTGCAGTAAGTGGCATTATGGGTCCGGCTGGCGCTACAGATGAGAAGCCTGTTGGACTTGTATGGCTTGCTGTTGCTGATTCGCAGAAGGTTATTGCCAAGCAATTTAATTTGCGTTATGATAGAGAAAGAAACATTCAAATGACAGCTATAAATGCCCTTAATATGATGCGAATGTTAATTGTGGATAACCATTGAATAACTTTCAATGTGTAAAAATTACTTTTGATCCTAGTATGAATTAATTTGACGATTAGCATTTGATATAACCTGCTTATTTAAATAGGTAAACGTAAAAAATGAGTAATCTATTGTGTAAGATTCAAATTAATTTCAGATACGAACGATGGTAAGGTTAAATTAATTAACCCAATTAAATTTTCGCAACAGTATGGCTATAGTAGATTTAGTAATGCCCAAAATGGGTGAAAGCATTATGGAAGCAACCATTTTAAAATGGTATAAAAAAGAAGGCGACCATGTAAAACAAGATGAAACACTACTTGACATTGCAACTGATAAGGTTGATAGTGAAGTGCCCTCCTCTGTTGACGGTATAATAAAAGAAATTTTATATCAAGTTAATGATATAGTGGCTGTAGGTGCTGTTATTGCTAAAATTGAAACGTCTGTTGCAGTAAATGCACCAGCTGCAATTACTGCACCTGTGCAAGAATTTGTCACACCACAAGCACCAGTATATCATCAACCAACCATCCAAAATACCTCAGCTGAAATTGAAGCACCTTTCTTAGGTGAAATTCCATATATCCCTCAAAATGTAACGATACCAGCAGCGCCTGTCACTAACCCTGATGCTGCAAATAATAGTTTTTTCTCGCCATTAGTTTTAAATATCGCTAATAGTGAAGGCATTAGCTTAAGCGAATTAGAAAAAATTAAAGGCACTGGTGAAGACGGCAGAGTGACTAAAAAGGACATTTTGCAACACGTTCCCGAGAACCCAGCTTTACCAAAATTTACAGGCAACAATCGCTTCTTCTCTCCATTAGTTTTAAACATAGCAAATAGTGAAGGTCTAAGCCTTATAGAATTAGAAAAAATTATTGGTACGGGTGCTGATGGTCGTGTTTCTAAAAAAGATGTTTTACAATATGTTACAGATAAAAAAGCAGCTAAGTTTCCTGTAAATCCTATTACTGAATCACCAATTTATATTTCTCAGCCAGCACCTACTGAAATACCACCTAATTATTCTGAGACACCTGTAGCACAGCCAACTATTGTTGAGCCTGCTGCAGTTACTGCACCACCAGCTTATATAGAACCAGCACCTGCTGTTCAAGCAGCATTTGCAGCAGCTTCAGTTGCCCCTATTTTAATGCCACATCATCCAATAGAGCCTATTGCAGTTGTACCTGAACCTGTTGCAGTTGTACCTGAACCTATTGCAGTTGCACCTGAACCTGTTGCAGTTGTACCTGAACCTGTTGCAGTTGTACCTGAGCCTATTGCAGTTGTACCTGAGCCTGTTGCAGTTGTACCTGAACCTGTTGCGGTTGTACCTGAACCTGTTGCAGTTGTACCTGAGCCTGTAGAAGAACAAAAAACAGTATTAGCGACATCTATTAATCAAACCTGTATACAGCCTGTGCAACAGTCAGTTTTTATACCTACCCCATCTTACAGCCAAGATATTCCTTTAACTACCCTCGCAGAAGGTCATACAGGGAAATTTGCAAATCCAACATCTGCATTACCAACTGGTGATACAGAAATAATAGAAATGGATAGAATGCGTAAACTAATTGCCAAACACATGGTAAATAGTGTACAAACTAGCCCACACGTGACAAGTTTTGTAGAAGCTGATGTTACAAATATGGTACTTTGGCGTAACCGTGTTAAAGCAGACTTTGAAAAAAGAGAAGGTACTAAAATTACTTTTACACCAATATTTATTGAATGCTTAGTAAAAGTAATGAAACAGTTTCCTTTAATTAATTCGTCTATCGAGGGCGATACTATTGTAGTAAAAAAAGATTTCAATATTGGTATGGCAACAGCTTTACCAAATGGTAATTTGATAGTGCCAGTAATTAAAAGCGCTGAGAAATTAAATATTGTAGGTTTAAGTAAAGCTGTAAATAACTTAGCTACAGCCGCAAGAAATACCCAGTTAAAACCTGATGACACGAGTGGTGGTACATTTACATTTACCAACGTAGGTACATTTGGCAGCTTAATGGGCACACCTATTATTAACCAACCGCAAGTAGCTATCTTAGCTGTTGGTGTCATTAAAAAACGACCTGTTGTAATTGAAAGTGCAGATGGCGATACCATTGGTATCAGGCATATGATGTACTTATCTTTAAGCTACGACCACCGCGTCATAGATGGTAGCATTGGTGCTAGTTTCTTAACGGCAGTTGCTAAAGAGTTTGAACATTGGGATGTTAATAGAACTTGGTATCAATACACGTAAGCAAATGATAGGAACACTGATTGAGCGGATTTAACTGATTAAAACAGATGTTAACTATTTTAAAAATCCGTTTTAATCCGTTAAAATGGGCGTTATAGGTGTTACCATTTTATAAAAATACCTTTACAGCCATCAACTTTGATGGCTGTTTTTTATTGAAAAGAGATTATGAACGATAAGTTAATCATGTTTACCAATCGCTTGCAGAAAGTATATAAACATAGGCATAAACAAGCTATGCGACAAGGCATCACTTGCTATAGGGTATATGATCACGATTTGCCTGAATTTCCCTTCTGCATTGAGTTGTATGAAGATAAAGTGTACTTAGCCGAGTATTTGCGCAGGCATGGAATGACAGATGAAGAACATGAGCTATGGCTTGAGGATTGTGTGACTGTTATTGCAGAATTATTGCAGGTGAAGAATGAAAATATTTACATAAAACAACGTAGAAGAAAGGCTAATAGGCAAGAGCAATATGAGAAAGTAGATGATAAAAAAGAGTTTTTTACAGTGTTTGAAAATGGTCATAAATTCTTAGTGAATTTAACTGACTATTTAGATACTGGCTTATTTTTAGACCATCGCTTAACTAGGCAAATGGTAGAGAAAGAATGTGCTGGTAAACGTGTGTTAAACCTATTTGGATATACAGGTTCGTTTAGTGTGTATGCAGCGGCTGGCAAGGCCACAAGTGTTACCACTGTTGACTTATCAAAAACCTACCTTACATGGGCTGAAGATAATTTTACCATTAATTTATTGAAGAATGAGCACCAATACCAATTTGTACATGGAGATGTAAAACAGTATTTAAAAACGCTGACATCGGAAAGTTTTGACTTGATAATTATTGATCCACCAACTTTTAGTAATAGTAAACGAATGAAGGATATTTTGGATATTCAACGAGACCATGTTGAATTATTGAACGATGTATTGGCGGCTACCGTAACTGGTGGTATTGTGTATTTTAGCACCAACTATACCAAGTTTATTATTGATAAAGAAGCCATTGCTGCAACTGATATTAAAGATATTACAAAAGCCACTACGCCTTTTGACTTTGAAGGCAAACTGAAACGATGGTGTTATAAATTGGTAAAATAAATGTAGTTTATTTGCCCTTTAGGTTAACAGATAATTGTAACCCTGCACTATACAAATTCACCTTACCTTCTCCTATACCTGTTAATGGTATTTTTATAAATGGCGCTAATTGGTAAGATAATTGTTTACCTAGCTGCCTACGATAGCCTATTGCAAGGTTTAAGATTGAAAATAATTGGTTGTTTTTATCTTTTATCAGATAATTGGTTTTTCTAGGCTGCCCATACCATAGATAATTATAATCGTAAGCTTCGCTCTTCATAAAATAGGTAGATATACCACCTATAGCTAGCCAACTACTTCTTTTATTTTGTGAAAATTGGTATTGCATATTAAGTGGCACTTCATATACTAAACAGTTAGCATCTACAGATATTAATTGATAGGCTGTTCCTGAATTATATTGACTTTTATAATCAGCGCTATCAGCAGAATACAGCTTTCTTGAAATACCGAAACCAGTAGCAATACTTAGCTTTTTAGATAGTTGATAGCTTAAACCAAAACCATAAGCCAAACTCTTTTTATCAGTATTATTAAAATTGGCAGTAGTTGCATCTGCAGACATAAAAACACTTACGTCAAATTTTGAGAGAAAAGGTGGCTTTGTTTTCTTGGCGGTAGATGTTACTAGTGGGTTTCTCATTGTATCTGTAACAATAGTTTTCTGATTCTCTGTTTCTTTTGCATCAGCCACTTTATCTAAGACTACTATTTCTTGCTTAAGGCTATCTGAATTATTTGCAACAACAGTTATTTTATTATTGGCTGCAATAATATTCTGTTTGCCAATAATTGGATTATTAT
>JAYWCY010000482.1:0-6877 GCA_043780175.1 Chitinophagales bacterium | reverse complement strand
AAGCATGTAATCGTCTATATTAATCAGCCGCAGCAATTAATAGATTGGCAACGGATAGCCCCCAAAATACCTTTGATGATAAGTCTTCCATCAAAAGTTAGTTCTAAATTAATGATGGATAGTGTTTTGGCAAAATATCAAATAGATATTTTAGATGGTAATTATACCGAATACACGCATGAAACCGTATTAGCTGCACAGCAACAGAATGTGCCAATTTGGGCCGACATACAAAATAAAGATGAAGTATTACATTGGGCTGCTGCACTAGCACTTGGCTTAAATGGTCTGCAAACAGATCATCCAAAAGCCTTAATTACATATTTAAAAAAGAATAACAAACGGTAATTTTTTGTATTTTAAAATAATAAATAAAGTGTATCAAAAAACATTTCTACACATTAAGTTTGTATAAATAACAACTAGATGCAAGAAGATATTATTGTACAAATTACGAATAAGCTGAAGGAGGTTAGAAAAGAAAAAAATGTAACGCTTCAAGAATTGGCCGATCAAGCTGGAGTATCTAAAGGCATGTTAAGCCAAGTAGAAAATAATAGAACAATCCCCTCGTTAACGGTTTTTTTAAATATTATAAAATCTCTTGAAATTGATGTCAATGATTTTTTTAAAGACATTAATAATTTACCAATACAAAGCAAGGTTATATTTAAAAAGAAAGTGCAAAATCAGTTTTTTGAAAAAGAAAATGCAATTGGTTTTGGCTATCAAAGGTTGCTTTCAACCACTATCAATGACCAACACTTAGACTTTGTACTATTAACCTTGCAGCCCAACGCAAATAGGGCAATGGTAAGTACAGATGCGTATGAGTTTAAATGGTTGCTAAAAGGAAAAGTAGAGTATATCATTGGAAACGAAACATTTATTATGGAAGAAGGTGACTCGCTTTTGTTTGATGCCACTGCATTACACAACCCTCGCAATATTGGTGAAAGCGAAGCTATTTTATTAGTAGCTTATTTGTTTAATAAATCCTTATAGTTTTGTTTGTATCCTTTAACAATTCATTTACAAAAGTTTAATATTTGTACACTTTGTCTATCCTGATTAACAATTTGTTTACCATTACTTAACTTTCGAGACATTTTACCATAACATTGGCCAGATAATTTTGCTTCCTAAACGTTAAAAATCTGTTTATGAAGCAATTTAAACACACACTTTTAAGGTACTTACTGCTGGCATTAGCCACTTTAAGTATTCAAGGAATGTTACTAGCACAAACGGTGCAAGTAAAAGGTAAAATTACCGATGCTGCAACCAATAAACCCATTGAAGGTGCTAGTATAACGGTTCAAAAATCTACAAAAGGTACTACAACAAATGCTCTAGGTGAGTTTTCAATTGCTGCGGTAAAAGGCAGTAAGTTGATTGTATCATCTATTGGTTATGCAAGCCAAACAATAGTGGCGAATAATGTATACGTTACAATTACTTTAGAGCAAGCTGCTACGCAAGTAAATGAAGTGGTAGTAACTGCAACAGGTATTAAAAAAGAAGCAAAACGCTTAGGGTATGCAGTGCAAACCATTGATGCTTCTAAATTAACTGCAGCAAGAGAAGGTGATCCTATTAACTCATTAAAAGGGCAAGCTGCTGGGTTGTCAATTAATATCAATCAAGAAATTGGTCACTCTCCTGATGTTATTATTCGTGGTGAAAATGGTTCTGGTGACAGACCAATGTTTGTGGTAGATGGTGTGGCTATTAGTTCTGATACCTACAATATTAATCCTGATGATATTGAAACCATTACTGTATTAAAAGGCCCTAATGCTGCGGCTTTATATGGTTTCCAAGGTAAAAATGGTGCCATTATTATTAGTACTAAAAAGGGGTCTAAAGATAAAAGAGGCTATGCTGTTACATTTAATTCAAGTACGCAAATAAGCAAAGGCTTTATTGCTTTGCCTAAATACCAAGATACGTATGGCCCTGGTGATAATGGTCAATATGCATTTGGCGGTGGTGGATCTAGCCCAAACAATTATAAAGGTACTGGTGCTATCGGTATTGGTGATAATGACTATGACTACGACGTATGGGGGCCGCAATTTAGAGGTCAATTAATCCCTCAGTACGATGGTGCATATGATCCTACCCAAACATACTCTACTACTTTTGCAAATGGCTATGTGTACAAGGGCCATGTGGCGCCAACACCATTTGTAGCAAGAGGTAAAGACAATTTGAAAAGATTTCTACAAGCGGGTCTTATTTCTTCAAACAGTGTTTCTTTAGAATCTTCTACTGAAAAAACAGATGTACGTTTTTCTTTAGGTAATACCTATCAAAAGGGAATTGTACCGAATACTTCTTTAAATAATTTTAACGTAACAGGTAGTATTGTACAACGTTTCAATTCTAAATTGACCTTAAGTAGTTATATCAACTATAGCAGACAATCTACACCAAACGTTCCTGACGTTACTTATGGTCCTAATAGTATCATTTACAATATGATTTTATGGGGCGGGGCTGACTGGTCGGTTGATGATATGAAAAGTTATTGGCAAGCTGGTCATGTGGGTACACAACAAAAATATGCTGAGTTTTACCGTTATAATAACCCATATTTCCAATCTTATGAATGGTTAAGGGGGCATTACCAAAATAACGTTTATGGCTATGTGTCTTTAAACTATAAAGCTACTAAAGACTTAGAGTTCCAATTAAGACCAAGTGTAACCACATTGGATATGTTGAATAGTGAGAAAATGCCTTATTCTGCAGGTTCTTATAGCAATCCTAATCGTTTAGGTAATTATGGTGAAGATAAAAGATCTCGTTTTGAAACCAATATAGATGCGCAAGTAAAATATAATAAAAAGAATTTGTTCCACTTCTTAGATCTTAGTGCGGTAGCAGGTGGTACTGTAAGAGACTTAACCTTTAATTACAATTATTTGCAGACTAATTATTTGAGTGTACCAGGTATTTATGCATTCTCAAATTCATTAAACCCATTAAGTGGTGGAGGCTTAAATGCCAAACTAAAAGTATTAAGTGCGTATGCATCAGTAGATTTAGGTTTTAAATCTTACTTAATAGCTAGTGTAACAGCTAGAGTGGATAAATCATCTACTTTACCAGCTAATCATAATAGCTATTATTATCCTTCTTACAATTTAGCAACAGTCGTATCTGATTATGTTACTTTACCAAAATTCATCTCTTTTTTCAAAGTAAGAGGTTCATATGCTGAAAGTAAAAGTGGCGGTACTAATTCCACTTTTTCTGGTAGTTCTTTGGGTACTGGTTATTCATGGAACACGCCTTACGATGGGCCTAATTATCAGTTTTCTCAGAATTATAATTTGGGCACTTACTATAATAATGGTATTACAACTTCTGGTAGCTTCGCAAATGCCACCATCGATCCAAATGTAACAACTGCTGATAGAAAATCTACTGAATTTGGTTTTGATATGCGTTTTCTACAAAATAAATTAGGATTTGATGTTACGCACTACCATTATAAAAATATTGGTATTACCTATCAAGGTACTTCTTCTGCATCTGGTTATTCATCTTTCTTGACTAATGGTAATACTTATACTAATGATGGTTGGGAGATATCGATGAATGCAACCCCAATTAGAAATAAAAATGGCTTTAGCTGGAATGTGGTTACCAATTTCTCAACATTTGTAAAAAAATGGGTAAATAATGCGAATCCAGATAGTTGGGAAAAGAATGGAGAGCGAATCGATTTAGTATATGGTAATGCTTTTGTAAGAACGCCAGACGGTAAAATGGTAATTGATCCTAAATCCGGCGTATACTTGCGTTATTCTGATGTTGGTTCTTCTGCAAGAAAAATATTTGGTCATTCAGATCCAGACTTCCAGTGGGCTGCTATCAACACATTAAGCTACAAAAATTTTGCATTGCGTTTCCAATTTGACGGTTTAGTTGGCGGTGTTATGGAAGATTATGTAAGAAAGAAAACTTTACAAGCTGGACGTCATACAGAAAGTGCTGAAGGCGCCTTGGGTGCTGCACGCCCATCCGATGAAGCCAATATTGCTGCTTATACTGCCGACGGTGTTAACTTAACTGGTGCTAAAATTCAGTTAGATCCTATTAATGGTACCATTATTAACATGGATGCTTTAACACAAACTCAAAACGCTGCTAAAAGTCAAGTACAACCATTCGTAACGCGTTATGCTTCTATCGCTGATTTGGACATCATTAAGAAAACATACGTTAAGTTAAGAGAAGTTACATTTACGTATACCGTTCCAGAAAAAATTATTGGTGGTAAAAATGCATTTATTCGTAAAGCAACGGTATCGTTTGTAGGTAGAAATCTATTGTACTTCTTCCCTAATCGTTACAAAGATGTGGATGTAGATCAATATACGCAAGACAGTGGTTCAGGTTTACAAACACCTACCACAAGAAGCTATGGTTTCAATGTTAATCTTACATTTTAATTAACCATTCAAAAAAAAATTATGAAATTATTTAAAAATATAGCAATAGTCGTTATTGGAGGGCTATTATTAGCTTCATGCTCTAAGAAAATTGAGAGTCTGCAAGTAGATCCCAACAACCCTTCTAGCGTACCTCCAGAATTGATTTTAGGTAATGTACTTAATAGTGTTTCTGGTCACGGTAGTGCAAGTTTAGGCGGCGTCAGTTCATGGAATAATGCACAATTATGGAATCAATATTATTGCTATAATTACGATTATTATGGGAACAATATATATTCTTGGACGAGCCTTAGTTACAGTCCCTATTTGGTATTAAAAAATGTAGTTCAAATGGAAAAGGAGGCAGCTTCTAGAGGTGCCGCTGATATAAATCCATATGAAGCTATTGGAAAGTTTGTAAAAGCCTATTACTATTATAATATGACTTCTTTATTAGGTGATGTGCCTCAATCCGATGCCTTGCAGGGAACCACTAACCTAACACCAACTTATACTAGCCAATTGAAGGTGTTTAACTATGTATTGAATGTATTGGACACTGCCAGCTCACATTTTGCTACATTAATTGCAAAAAATGATCAAACATTAGTAGCTGCGCAAGATCCATTTTATGGTGGTAAATTAGCAAATTGGCAAAAACTAGTGAACTCATATAAATTAAGGGTATTGGTGGCATTGAGTAAGAAATCAATGGATGCTACCTTGAATGTACCAGCACAATTTGCTAAAATTGTGAATAATCCTTCCGATTATCCGGTATTTGCATCTCAACTAGATGATTTTAAATATACATATGATAATACATACAACCAATATCCATTTAATCCGAATGCTTTTGGTTCAATTGGTACACGTGTAAATATGGCGGCTACCTATATTACAGCATGTACGTCTATTCAAGATCCACGCGTATTTATCACCGCTGAACCAGCTTGGAAATTAGTTGGTACAGATCCAAACCCTGCACAATTCCAATATTTTGCTGGTGCAAGTACTGGCGAGCCTTTGTCTACCATGTATGGTAATGCGAATTCAGGTATTTATTCTTTTATCAATAGAAAAAGGTACTGGGCTAATAATACGGGCGAACCTGATGTATTGGTTGGCTACAAAGAATTATGCTTCAATATTGCAGAAGGTATGGCTCGTGGTTGGGCAAGCGGCAATGCAGAGGGATGGTATAAAACTGGTATTAACGAATCGATGAAGTTCTATGGTATTGATACGACAAAGCCAAGTTTCACTACTTATTTCCTTTTACCAGGTAATACTTCTGTCGCACAAGCCTCACCATATACCATTAATTTTAATTTCAGTTCTTACTATAGTCAGCCTAGTGTACAATTATCAGCAACTACTGCAACTGCGGTAAACCAAATTGTGATGCAAAAATATATCGCAATGTTTCAAAATTCTGGCTATGAAGCATATTATAATTGGCGCAGAACAGGTATTCCTGCATTTCAAACAGGTTCTGGTGTTGGTAATAATAATACCATTCCATTAAGATGGTCTTACCCATTAAGTGAACAAACACAAAATACGGCTAATTACAAAGCAGCTTTATCTGCTCAAGCATATTCAGCCGATGATTTAAATCAAACCATGTGGTTGTTAAAGTAATATCAATAATAGTTTAGTAATACTGAAGTAAGGCGAAATCTAATGTTTCGCCTTACTTTTCATTTTCTGAAAATACCTTTTTTATGATTAAGTCAAAACTATTGAGCTTTTTGCTGTTATCAACCTGTTTTTCAGGAATAGCACAGCAAAAACCTATAACAATACTACAAGTACCAGGAAAAGATCAATTTTGTAAAATAGATGAAAAAGGGGTATCCGTGTTGCCAAGTGGTCGGTTTGTAACACCAGCTGGCGAAATGATTCGTATTTCTCACGATCCTTTCGGGATGGCTCTTTCCCCAGATGGCAAAAAAGCAGTCACGCTGCACAATGGCGTATTTACAATTATTGATATTGCATCAATGCACGACACCCGTGTACCTAGCTATAACAATAAATTGACATCACAACTAACACACCAGCCTCTAGCTGGTAGTACTTTTTCAAACGACTCTTTGCTTGCACAAAAAATAATTCCTTCTCCATTACCGCATGGCTCTTTTCTGGGAGTGGCATTTGCACCAGATTCTAAAACAGTCTATTTAAGCGGTGGCGATAATGGCGCTGTGATCGTATACAATATTGAAAATTTTACCCGAATAGATTCTATTAGCCTAAATGGCAAAGTGGGTAATACTTATTTTGAAGATAGTTTTACATCAGATCTTTTATTAAACAACAACGAATTATTGATTTTAGACCGGGGCAATTTTCGCCTTGTACGCTACAATCTCATCGATAAAAAAATTACAGCTTCTATACCTTCCGGCAGGCAGCCTTTTGGC
>JAYWCY010000481.1:0-3286 GCA_043780175.1 Chitinophagales bacterium | reverse complement strand
TAGCTCAGCTGCATTAATCCCTTATCTCACTAATTTTTCAGAACCATTCATTTTAATTTCTACAGGCACTTGGTGCATTAGTTTAAATCCATTTAATAGTAAAAGCCTTACCACACAAGAGCTACAGCAAGATTGTTTATGCTATATGGAATACCATGGTAAGCCTATAAAAGCTTCGAGATTATTTTCAGGTTTCGAGCATGAACAACAAACAAAACGTTTGGCAGAACATTTTAACGTTGATAGAGATTACTACAAAACAGTTGTATTTAATACAGAAATTATTGAGATTTTAACTGGAAAATCTAACCCTGATATTACTGGCGATGCCATGATGCAGCAATCGCTATTTACCCAAAGAAGCCTAGGCGATTTTGAGAATTACGAAGTAGCTTACCATCAATTAATACTCGATTTGGTTAATCAACAAGTTGTTTCAACCAATCTTATTCTAGAGAAAAACAGTACCAAGAAATTATTTGTAGATGGAGGTTTTAGCAAAAACCCTATTTATA
This sequence comes from Chitinophagales bacterium, assembly GCA_043780175.1. Classification (GTDB taxonomy): domain Bacteria; phylum Bacteroidota; class Bacteroidia; order Chitinophagales; family Chitinophagaceae; genus Parasediminibacterium. Next base: position 2,771 of record JAYWCY010000481.1, on the reverse strand, counting down.
TGAATTTGCTGGCAAATGCCTTTCCAGCTATTGAGGTATACGCTTCAGAAATAGCACAAGCAACTGCTATTGGTGCTGCAATGGCAGTACATAAACAATGGAATACTAAAGCATTACCATCTGATATTATTCAGTTAAAAAAATATACCAATTCTAATATGATATTGCTATAAGCAAGCATCTACTGTAATCGAAAGCAGATATTTAAATCCTTTTTACTGTATTTCTCTTACTCATTTGCTTGAATAGAAAATCATAAACCGCACTTCATTTTGTGAAGTGAAGGCTCAATTAGAATATATTATATACTTAATATTTCGGTTATAAGGATAGCAATTATTTAAAATGGCTAGAAATAATTTATTTTCTATTATCATTAAAATAAATTGTATGATTTAAAATTAAAAGGATTCATATGAAAAGATTCATAGTTATTATTCTCATTTGCAGTGCACTAGCTTCAAAGTCTACAGCGCAAACTTCTGCTAAATTATTTGTGTATGCAGATGATGCAAAACAAAAAATTAGCAAACATATTTATGGGCATTTCTCTGTGCATTTAGGCCGGTGTATTTATGATGGTTTTTGGGTAAGCGACACTGCATCAATACCTAAAAAAGACCGTTTAAGATTAGATATAATAGAAGCCTTAAAGAAAGTACAAATACCCAATTTGCGCTGGCCAGGCGGCTGTTTTGCAGATGAATATCACTGGCGTGATGGCATAGGTATAAGAAGCCAAAGACCAACTATGATTAACACCAATTGGGGTAATGTTACAGAAGATAATAGCTTTGGTACCCACGAATTTTTAGACTTATGTAACCTCCTAAAATGCGAGCCCTATATTACTGCTAATGTAGGCAGTGGTACTGTAGATGAAATGAGCAAATGGGTTGAATATTTAAACTTTGATGGGTTGAGTCCTGTAACAACTATTCGCAAACAAAATGGACATGCAGCGCCATTTAATGTATCTTTTTGGGGTGTAGGTAACGAAAGCTGGGGCTGCGGTGGTAGAATGACACCAGAGTATTATGCCAATGAGTTTAAACGTTATTCAGTATTTGCAAAAAACTATCCTAATGCGTCATTAAAACGTATTGCTTGTGGCCCTAATAGCGAAGATTATAACTGGACCGATGTACTTATGAAAAATGTAGGTACTGGCATGTGGGGCTTAACACTGCATTATTATGTAGTACCAAAAACTTGGAGAGACAAAGGCTCTGCTACAGATTTTGATGAGAAAGAGTACTTTACTACGATGCAAAAAACATTAAAAATGGAAGAGCTTATTGCTAAGCACTCAACCATTATGGACAAATATGATCCTGAGAAAAAAGTAGCATTGGTAGTGGATGAATGGGGTATTTGGACCAATGTAGAACCTGGCACTAAAGCACCATTTTTATATCAGCAAAATAGTATGCGTGACGCATTAATAGCTGGTACAACATTAAATATCTTCAATAATCATAGCGATAGGGTTAAGATGGCAAATTTGGCCCAAACCATCAATGTATTACAAGCTCTTATTTTAACCGAAGGAAACAAGTTGTTACTAACACCCACTTATCACGTATTTGATTTATACAAAGTACACCAAGATGCAACCTTGCTGCCTATTAAAATACATGCACCAGACTACGCTTCTGACGGACAGAAAATTCCGTCAGTGAATGTGTCTGCATCTATTGATAGTAACAATGTGGTACATATTTCTTTTGTAAATATTGATGCGAAAAATACCATCAATCTTACAACTGCTTTTAGTGGTGTACAATGGAAAAATGTGACAGGCAAAATTGTTACTTCAGCTACGTTTACTGATTATAATTCTTTCACTAATCCTAATAAAATAACAGTTAGTTCATTTAATTCTGCCAAAAAAGAAGGTGAAAATTTAGTAGTTAATTTACCTCCGCTGTCGGTTGTAGTATTAGAATTAAAATAGAGAATTAAAGTGTAAAGTAATAGGCTTACCGATATTTTACACTTTAATTTTTTCTAAATGTTTACTATTTTGATATTCGGAAGGTGTCATTCCAAATTGCTTAAGAAAACTTCTACCAAAGTTGGTTTGTGAGCTGAATCCTACTATTTGCGCTACCTCATAAATTTTATTATTGCCTTCGGCTAATAGTTCAGCTGCACGTTTTAAACGCGTAATATTTACTAATTCGTTGGGCGAAAAGTTGGAGATAGCTTTTATTTTACGATATAAAGTAGGCTTACTCATAATCATAATTTTAGCCAAATGTTCTACATCTAGCGCTTCATTTTCAAGATTATCATATATCGCCTCATTTAATTTCTCTAGAAATAGCTCATCTGATTTTGAGTGTGCAATACTCTTAATATGCACCAAAGGCGACTTTGCGAAATAGTCTTTAATCTTATCTCTATTAGCTAATAAATTGGCAATCTGCACATGTAAATATTCTGGCGAAAATGGTTTTTCAATATAGGCATCTGCACCTAACTCTAGCCCTTCGATTTTGGATTGTAATGTATTTTTTGCTGTTAATAGTACTACAGGTACATGGCTATATTCAAAACTAGTTTTAATCATTTTACAAAGTTCAAAACCATCCATTACTGGCATCATTACATCAGAGACAACTAACTGAATTGCCTCTTCCTTAAGAATAGACAAGGCGAGTTGGCCATTAACCGCTGTGAGTACTTGATATTTTTCTCGCAAATCTTCTGCAATAAAATCGAGCATTTCCTCATTGTCTTCTACGAGTAAAATTGTTGCTTTCATC
>JAYWCY010000480.1:0-2104 GCA_043780175.1 Chitinophagales bacterium | reverse complement strand
TTAAATGGTTAAATACCTTAAAGATTAAGGCTGGTTATGCAGGTAATGGTAATGACAGGGTACCTGACTTTGCTTCTAGAAATCTATATTCTGGTGACGCTGCGTATGGTGGACAACCAGGTCAGCATCAAACACAATTGGGTAATCCTTTCTTGAAATGGGAAACAACCTATGGTGCAGATTTGGGTTTTGAAGCTGCATTACTTAATAACAGAATCACCGTAGAGTTTGATTATTACAGTAAAAAAACAAGTGACTTATTATTGAATAGAAACGTACCTGCTACAAGTGGATTCTCTTCTCAATTACAAAACATTGGTAATCTAGAGAATAAAGGCTTCGAAGTCACTATCAATACAGTAAATGTGCGTACTAAAAACTTTACTTGGTCAACGAGCTTTAATATTGGTGTCAATAATAATAAGGTAACATATTTGGCTGCTCAACTAATTGGAACTGGCGTTAATAAAGCAAAAGAAGGTGAACCTTTGGGTGTTTTCTATGCAAGAGAATTTGCAGGTGCTGACCCAGCAAATGGCGATGCATTGTTTTATAAAAATACTGTAAAAACTGATGGATCAATTGATCATTCAACTACTAACGATTATAATGCTGCACAAGATGTAAGAATTGGCTCACCAATACCTAAGTTTATTTATGGCTTTGGTAATACATTGTCTTATAAAGGTGTTGATTTGGATTTCTTATTTCAAGGTGTTGCGGGAAATGATGTATACAATGGAGGTGGTCAATATATGTCTGCTAGTGGTAGTAACGGTTTCGATAATCAAACTACCGATCAGTTAGCTGCTTGGAAAAAGCCAGGTGATATTACCATGGTGCCAGAAGCTAGATTGTTTTATGCCAATGGTGTAGATCCTTCAAGTAGATTTATTTCTAAAGGGTCTTATTTACGCTTAAAAGCATTAACACTTGGTTACAATGTAACGGCACAGTTTTTAAAGAAAGCTAAAATAGATAGAATTAGAATCTATGTTAGAGCACAAAATTTATTAACAATTACAAAATATAAGGGCTGGGATCCAGAAGTGAATGCTGATTATCAAGCTAGCAATATTAATCAAGGTGTTGATTTTTACTCAGCACCACAGTTAAAAACAATTGTATTTGGGGCTAATATTGTTTTATAGAATTTTATCATAATTTAATTGTATACAAAAATGAAAAATAAATTAATATATATTGTTTCTTTTGGTATTATACTAGCAAGTTGTAGTAAACAACTTGATACTGTACCCACTCAAAGTATTGATGTTTCGGCTGCTTTAAATAGCAGTAGCAATGTTTTGGTAGCTTTAACAGGTTCCTATTCAGATTTGGGGAATGCTAATTTTTACGGGGGTTACCCGTTTATTGGTGCAGAGTTATTGGCAAATAGTGGTGAGCTTAACTGGTCTGGCACCTTTCAACAGTTTACACAGATTAATTTAAAAGCAATTCCTAAAACCAATACGTTTGTTGCAAGTACTTGGGCTGCTGGTTATACCGCTATCAATGATGTAAATAATGTATTAAGTGCATTAGGAGTAGTTGACGCCTCTCAAAAAAATAGAGTAGAAGGCGAAGCCAAGTTTATCAGAGCTTGTGTTTTATTTGATTTGGTAAGATTGTATGCTAAAAGTTATAACGATGGCGACCCAACAGCTAATGACGGTGTGCCAATTGTTTTAACACCAACGAGAGGTATTACTGCTGATAATCTAGTAAAACGTAACAAAGTATCCGAAGTATATGCGCAAGTAATTCAAGATTTAACAGATGCGGAAGCAAAACTTGCTGGGAAAAATGGATTTTATGCAAATAAAACCTCTGCAGGTGCAGTATTATCAAGAGTGTATTTACAAAAAGGTGATTATGCAAATGCTGTACAAGCTGCCAATAGAGCTATTACAAATGCAATGGCCAATGGCTATTCTTTAAAATCTAATGTGGCAGATGCATTTCCTTTTGGTTCTGGAAATACTAGTGAAGATATTTTTGCTATGCAAGTAACAACTAGTTCTGGAAATAATAGCTTTCAAACATTTTTCTCTACTAGCGGTAGAGGCGATATACAAATTAATCCGGCGCATACGTCTCAATA
>JAYWCY010000479.1:0-3552 GCA_043780175.1 Chitinophagales bacterium | reverse complement strand
AATTTGGGTTATTGGGAAATGACAGATTATAAAACCATGGCAAAATGGTTCATAGCCAATGGCGGTGCCGACCCTAAAAAAATCTGTATCACTGGCTTTAGTTATGGTGGCTATATGAGTTGTATGGCATTAACGTATGGTGCAGACGTTTTTACACATGCAATGGCCGGCGGTAGCGTTACCGATTGGCATTTATACGATAGCCATTACACAGAAAAATTTATGGACACGCCTGATGAAAATCCCGATGGCTACAAAACTAGCAGCGTATTGACCTATGTAGATAAATTAAAAGGTGTTCTGCAAATTGTACATGGCACAATCGACGACAATGTACACTTGCAAAATAGTTTACAATTGATTGCCGCATTAGAAGATAACGGCAAAGATTTTGAGATGACTTTTTACCCAGGTGGCCGCCACGGTTGGGGCAATTTACCAGCACGTAATGCTCATTTTGCTAATTTGAAAACTAAGTTTATCTATAAATATTTATTGGAAAAACCAGTGCCAAAAGGTTTGTTACGATAAGCCCAACACAAACAAAACAATCAGTATTTTAGATTTAAATAAATAATTTCTCATTAAAAAATAGTTCTAATGTAAAAAAGAGATACGTTGCATTTTTATTTGCCACCTTAAAATAACCTAAAAACCATGAAATTATCTTTTACTTCAAAATTTAAGCACAAATTTTTTTTAATCGCCCTCTTGTTCATCTCTTTTTCAGCATTAGCCCAAAAAGATTTTTTTATCAAATCTCAAGTACAAAAAGGTAGATTTAAGCTAGAGAAAAATTTAAAAAGTTATACCATTTATCAAGTTAATGAGTCAGCTATCAAGCAATATTTACTCAAAGCGCCAGTTGAGTTTACAAATAGCAAACCTCTATTATTAAATGTACCCATGCCAAATGGTTTGATAAAGGTTTTTGAAATATTTGAGTCTCCTATGCTGTCTGAAAAAATTGCAGCAGAGCACCCAGAAATTAAAACGTATACTGGTAAAGAAAAGAATAATGCAGCCGCAAAAATTAGAATAAGCTTCACAGCCAATGGTTTTGACGCAATAATTTTAGGAGTAAACAGCGATGCTGTTTATTTTCAAAAAGCAAGCAATTTGGCAACAGATAATGTATTTATTAGTTATTTTGGTAGTAATGCTACTCATCCAGGCAAATCACTTATTACAAGTAAATGTGGTACTGAAGAGAAAAAAAAAACTGATTTAAATACATCCACACTGAGTGGAGATTATACCACTTTTGGTACTCCCAATTTAACTACAACTGGCGGAACTCTACGAACCTTTAAACTTGCCGTTGCTGGTACTGCCGAATTTACAACTGCAAAAGGTAGTGGCAACATAACTAACGCTTTTGCAGCATTAGTAGCCTATGTAAATAGACTAGTTGCAATATATAGATCCGAATTGTCTGTATCTTTTACATTAGTTAGTGGTACAAACTTGGTATACAATACAGTAGGTGTGCCATATACCAATAGCAATCAAACATTGATGCTTACGCAAAATCAAACGAACGTTGATAATATTATTGGAACTGCCAACTATGACTTAGCATTTGTACTGGGAACTGCTGGCGGATCTGGTGGCGGCGTTGCTGTAACACCAAGTGTGGGCGATGTTAACGCTAAAGCACAAGATGTTTCTGGTGTTGGCGACGGCAGCTTTGCGGCTGTATTTGATGATCAGTTGATTGCTCATGAAGTTGGTCATCAATTTTCTATGAGTCATAGTTTTAATAGTTCAATACCTGTTTGTACTACACGAGAACCTACAACATCGGTAGAAGTTGGATCTGGTACAACAATTATGAGCTATGGCTATACCTGCAACGATAATACTGGAAATGATGATTATGAAAGCACTTACTTACCACTCCTAAACTTTCATGCTGTTAATTATAGTCAAGGCGTTAGTTTTATTAATACACTTTCTATATTTTCAAATACCGCTAGTGGTAATACGCCGCCTGTAATAACATCTATCACATCTGATAAAACAATTCCAAAATCAACCCCATTTTCTCTTACAGGTACAGCTACTGATGTTAATACTAGCGATGTTCTAAGCTACTCTTGGGAAGGTACAAATATTGGTGTTATCACCCCTGTTCCATCAACCGTTTCTAGTACATCTCAGCCCCCATTTTTTAGAAGCTATCCACCTGTTAGTACGCCTACAAGATATTACCCAAGACTATCGGCAATTTTAGACGGTACTAACTATGCTAAAGGCGATAAACTTCCCTCAATAGGTATTGCCACTACCCATAGATTTACGGTTCGCGATAATGTTAATGGTATTAATACTGGAACAGTAACAGTAACCGTTGATGGTAATTCTGGACCATTTTTAGAAACTACTAATCTTTCTGGTAGCTATGCATCTGGCTCGGTACAAACCATTACTTGGAGCGTTAATAATACAACTGCTGCACCAGTTAATTGTGCAACTGTTGATATCCTTCTTTCTGTAGATGGTGGGCAAACCTTTCCATATACCTTAGCTGCTGCAACACCTAATGTTGGTACGGTATCTGTAACCTTACCCAATTTAACAACTGCAACTTCACAAGCAAGAATTAAAGTACAAGCATCTGCGAATATTTTCTTCGATATATCTAATTTTAATTTTTCAATTACAGCAGCACCATTACCAGTAACCATTACAAGTATCAGAGCCTATCAAAAAATTGCAGGCATTGAAATAGAGTGGAATGTTTTAAATGAAATAAATGTAAATAGTTACGAAGTAGAAAAATCAAGTAATGCTATCAATTTTTCAAAAAATGGAAAAGTAGCGGCCATAAATTCAAATAGTTATAGCTGGCTCGATGTAACACCAACAGATGGTAACAACTACTATCGTGTAAAAGCAATTGATAATAGTGGAGATATAAAATATAGTCAAGTTGTTAATGTTAGAATTGGTAATGCGAAGAACATATTTACTGTGGTTAACAATCCAATTTTAAATAATAATATTCTTTTGCAAATGGAAAATACTGATAAAGGATCCTACACAATTAATCTATATAATGAACTTGGACAGTTAATTAACAGAAAAGAAATAAATCACAATGGGGGCTCTGCAACATATAGTATTGGTATAAACCATGTTGCTAAAGGTGCTTACCAACTTTCAATTAGTAATCTTACAGGGTTAAAAGTAAACAAAACTGTAATTGTAGACTAGTAGAAACTAGATTGTAATGTGCTATTAGTGTTGTAATAAATAAGAGGCTGTCTCAGAAATATGAGGCAGCCTCTTATAATTTAGTAATGACCTAACAAATACTTATTACAATAATTCATAAGTTTATAGCAGACACCAAAGGTTTGTTACGATAGTTTGATTTGATGATATTTTTGTAAAAGTAGATTATAAGGAAGTTTACAAATCGAAACTGATGCCCTGCGCCAATGGTAAACTGCTGCCATAATTAATGGTATTTGTTTGGCGACGCATATAGGCTTTCCAAGCATCGCTGCCACTTTCGCGGCCGCCACCGGTTTCTTTTTCGCCACC
>JAYWCY010000478.1:0-3453 GCA_043780175.1 Chitinophagales bacterium | reverse complement strand
ACAATTTTTTTTGTAAATTTATGGCTACTTGTCAAGCTACCATTTGGTAGTTGTTTTTTAAAAGCTAACGATTATGCCACAAAGTAAAGTAGCACCTTTCTCGCCTGCCCTTACCAATAAATTTTCTTTAAAAACATTGGTAGAAAACAGAACCATTTATAATTTAGATTATTGCGAACTAAACTTATTTGAAACCTATCAAGCATCTGAATTGGTACCGTTGCGGTTCAATGATTTGGTAGTTACCAGCATGTTGCGTGGCAAAAAGGTGATGCATCTATTTGACGAACCTGGCTTTGATTATTTACCAGGAGAATCAGTAATTATTCCTGCGAATGTAGAGATGCATATTGATTTTCCAGAAGCGTCGTTTGATACCCCAACGCAATGTTTGGCCCTAGCTATAGACAATAAAAAGATAGAAGATACCCTTAATTTTTTAAACGAAAAATATCCAAAAGAAGGTAATAATAGCTGGCAATTAGATGATAGAAATTTATTTTTCTACAATAATCAAGAGCTTGCCATGACCATCAACAAACTAATAAGTATTTGTCAAAGTACATCAATTACCAAAGATGCTTTGGCAGATTTAACCTTACAAGAATTATTAATTCATATTACACAGGCGCAATCTTTAAAAGCCGTTAGCAATATGGATATTCAAAAAACAAGTTCTTTTTTAGGGCAAGCTATTGGCTTAATTCGCCAAAACCTAACAGGTAAAATTAACCTTCAACAAATTGCAAAAGCTGCTTGCCTTAGTACTGCTACATTATACAGATTATTTAAACGAGAATTAGGTATCAGCCCAATAGAATTCATTATTCTTGAGCGCATTAAATACGCTAAACGTTTACTTAAAAATCAAGATATTTATATAAAAAACGTATCGTTTGAAGCTGGCTTTGATGATTGCAATTATTTCATCAGGGTATTCAAACATTATGAGGGCATTACACCAAAACAATACCAACAATTAAATAAAGCTTCTTAAGATTTGAGATTTCAGTTTTACAATATCAGCTAGTCCTCTAAAAAATGTACTGGTGCTAAGTCTTGCAATTCTGCGTCAGTAAAAACACGAGACTGCGTTAAAAAACGTAACCCCATGGGTATTTCTATAGAAAAGCTAGACCCTCGGCCAGCTGCTACATGAATGTGCAGTTGCGTATATTGCCAATATTCAAATTGGTCTTTCGCCATCCAAAATTCGCTGCCTTCAATTTCACCAAGGCATACATCGCTTGCACCAAGTTTAAAATCACCTTTTTCAAAGCACATCGGTTGAGAACCATCGCAACAACCACCACTTTGGTGAAACATTAATTCTCCAAATTTTTGCTTTAAGGTATTTACAACCGCCTTAGCCTCTGCACTAATAGTTACCCTTGGTATCATACAAAATAATTTTGAATTGGTGATTAATGGTTGATCAATACTATAAAAATGATGTCGCTGAGCCAATACTCAGCGACATCTATAATAAATAAAAACCAACTATTACAACTAAAAGAAACCTAATTTTTTCTTGTCATAGCTTACCAACATATTCTTGGTTTGGCGATAATGCCCCAGCATCATTTTATGATTTTCTCTACCAAAGCCAGATTTTTTGTACCCGCCAAATGATGCATGTGCAGGATAAGCATGGTAGCAATTAACCCATACCCTTCCAGCTTGTATAGCACGTGGTACTTTAAATAATTCATGTGCATCTCTCGTCCACACACCAGCACCTAATCCATACATCGTATCATTGGCAATTTCAATCGCTTCCTCGGTAGTTTTAAACGTTGTTACGCAAACCACTGGCCCAAATATCTCTTCTTGAAAAATACGCATTTTGTTGTGACCTTTGAAGATGGTTGGTTGAATATAGTAGCCAGTGCTTAAATCGCCCTCTAAATGTTGTATAGCACCACCGCATAGTAGCTCTGCGCCTTCTTCTATCCCAAGTTTCAAATAAGTTTGTATTTTTTCATATTGATCGTTGGATGCTTGTGCCCCCATCATAGTTGTACTATCCAACGGATCACCCATTTTAATGGCTTTGGTACTTTCGATTACTCTAGCAATAAATTTATCATATATACTTTCGTGTACCAATATTCTAGATGGACAAGTACAAATTTCACCTTGGTTTACAGCAAACATTACAGCTCCTTCTACTGCTTTTGCAAAGAAATCATCATCTGCTTCAGCTACAGATGGAAAGAAAATATTGGGCGACTTACCTCCCAATTCCATTGTTACAGGAATTAAGTTTTCAGAAGCATATTGCATAATCAATCTACCAGTTGTGGTTTCACCTGTAAATGATACTTTGGAAATACGGGGCGATTGTGCCAATGGTTTGCCAGCCTCTGGGCCAAAGCCAGTAACAATGTTTAGTACACCTGCGGGTAAAACATCTTGTAATAATTCCATCAAACACATAATACTTGTAGGCGTTTGTTCTGCTGGTTTTACCACACAACAACAGCCAGCAGCCAATGCAGGAGCAATTTTCCATGTAGCCATCAATAAAGGAAAGTTCCAAGGAATAATTTGACCCACCACCCCAATAGGCTCTTGCAAACAAATACTCACAGTATTTTCATCATGTTCAGAAATAGTGCCTTCTTCTGCACGAATGACCCCAGCAAAATACCTAAAATGATCGATGCACAATGGCAAATCAACATTTACACTTTCACGAATAGCTTTACCATTATCAATGGTTTCAATGGTGGCAAGCATTTCTAAATTTGCCTGCATTACATCGGCTACTTTGTTTAAAATACCTGCTCTGTAAGCAGCTGAACTTTTGCTCCAGCTAGGAAACGCAGCATGAGCCGCATCCAGCGCCAACTCAATGTCTTCTTTACCAGAACGAGCAGCTTTTGTAAATACTTTTCCGTCAATGGGACTAATATTATCAAAATACTCACCTTTTACGGGAGCAACAAATTGGCCGCCAATAAAATTGTTGTATTGGGCCTTAAATGAAGGTTTGTTTTGTGGCATAGCAATGTTATTTTAATTAACAGAACAACATTACCAAGGTTTTGAAATAATAGTTAGCACTATTTAATCAAATGATAGCACAGCGAAAAATGACGTAATTTATCAACATCTATAACACATCAATCAGATTAACTAGAACTAGCATCTTGAAACTTAAAACTACTAACTTGCAAGTCACAATTGTTTTGCTATGTCATCTAATTTTTCTGCTTTTAAAGCCATAATTACCAATCCTCTTAAGTACAAATTATTTCTGTTTAATAAATTGCCAATGGCATTCTTGGCAGGTTTAAAATTGCAGTTACTGCAAGAAGAAGTTGCGGTGGTAAGTGTACGTTTTAAATGGCTGAATCAAAATCCATTTCGCTCTATGTATTTTGCTGTATTGGCTATGGCGGCAGAATTAAGTACGGGTATTTTAGCAGTAGCATTTACTTTTAAAAC
>JAYWCY010000477.1:0-2812 GCA_043780175.1 Chitinophagales bacterium | reverse complement strand
TTTTAGCACTTTCGAAACTTCCGCCTAGGCTACTGATTTCGGCACGGGTTCCAAACTTAAAGAACACTTTTTTATAGTTAAATCCATAGCTTATGTATGTACCAAATACATTTTGATCATAATTAAACAGATTGGTATTATTACTATCTATTATGTATTTACCACCTGGCACATAAGTAACCGCACTTTCATAATCTGAATAAGCCCGACGTAAAATGACTTTGCTACCAAACTCAATTTTCTGCTTATTCTTCAATGGCAAAATCATATCTGCCTGAATGGTATACTGGTTGTTTCTCGCCTTGCTATTATTAATCACGTAACGGTCAGATGATTGCTGTAACTGCTCTGAGTTACCGCTATTATCATCTTTACCCAAATTACTATTAAAGCGTAGTGTGAATTCTTTATCCGCATTACTTGTAAACTTTTTAATATAATCTACACCTAAGTCAAGTTCTGGCGATTTACTACTGTTACTAGTATTAAATGTTCCCTTTGCAGTATCGCCGTTAGGTTTTATTAAAAATTGTTGTTGGTAAAAGGCATTATCGTTAGTGCCGCCACCAATATTTGCGTAGCTACTAATGGTATTTAAACTATCAATATCATAGCTTAATTCAAGATTACCATTTTGAAAAGTAAAGCCATTATAACTGATACCTGTTAATCTTCTTTCTTGGTAAGCAATAGGTACTAAACTAGTGGTTACCGATTCGCTATTGCCTTGTGGTGCACCATTGCCGCCTGTACCAAAATACCCGCTAAAACCAAATTTGCCATACTTCGCATTTAAGTTAGTATTCATATTTTGAAAGCCAATCGTATTCCAATTGTAACCAATGCTACCATTATAGCCTACTACTTTCTTTTTAGTAATGATATTGATGATACCACCAATACCTTCAGCGTCGTATTTGGCTGATGGCTGCGTACTTACTTCTATCTTTTTTATTAGCGATGCAGGGAAAGCTTTTAGTACCTCTTTAGGATCCTTAGCAAACATGCTACTTTCTTTACCATTCAATAAAATTTTAAAATTCTTCTGTCCGTTTAAGGTAACATTACCATCATTATCAACGCTTAAAAACGGCGTTTTTCGCAATACATCTGTTGCTTGCTGACCATCCAATGTTGGGTCTGCTTCTGCATTAAATATTAGTTTGTCTTCGCTTCTTTCCAGCAAGGGCTTTCTGCTAGAAGATACCATTACAGCTTGCAATTCTTTCGAAGCCTCGGTAATTAAAAAAATACCTGCATCAATGGCTACCGTATTATTAGTTACCAGTATCGTGTTGGATGTTTTATTGGCAAAACCAGTATTGCTGATAGTAATGGTATAAGTACCAGTATCTACGCTTGCAAATACAAACTCGCCTTTAGCACTTGTAAAGATGTTTTTTACTGGCTTATCTTCATTGGCTTTATACATACCAACGGTAACGTAAGGCAATATTTTATGAGTTGCACTATCCTTTACAACGCCTTTTATACTTGCTTTACCTGCTTGTGCCCAAGCATTAGCGCCAATAGCCAAAAAGCTGATAAAAAGAAGGCTAATTTTATTAAATGACATAAACAAATTTTGGTTGTGTTGTTAAATACACATAGAACTAGCAGCAAGAAAATTCAACACTTTCAGGTAAAATTGGGTGGTTGTTTACACCACCCAGTTGCATGTATACGAAGGGGTAAAGAAAATGTTACAGGGGAATGATTATTTAAAATCTACTGTACAGTTTTGACATTTCATATCAATTTTAGTGCCTTTGCCATCACCTACAGTTGCTGTAAATTTGGTATCAGTATTATTTGTATCACCATATCTCTCAGCTATTTTCATGGCATTTTTAACGACTCTATCTACTTCTTTGGACATTACATCATCATCTTTGGTAACAACTTCTTTAGCAACCCAAGGTTTCTTTTCAAAATTGGCATATACATTACTATAAGGCCCATTATAATTAACCGTATAGCTTTTTAAGTTTTTAAGCGGTAGGCGAATGTCTGCGTATTTGTTATTAAACTTAATCACTTCTACACCTGCTAGAATGTTACGCACTTTTACATCGGCATTTGTGCCATCCATTTCTATACTTTTTGTCAATTTTGTGATACGTAAGTTACCATAATTTTTACGCCCTTGCAACGCACCTACTTCATCAAATTCATACTCATCATTGGTGCTAATTAAGTTTACTTTTTGAGCAGAGGCAATTTCAATAGTAGAGTATTTGGTATCAATATCAAGGTCTTCTACATCTTTTAAAATTAGTCTACCATTAATAAATTCTATCTCTGCATTTTTAATGCTACCGGTACTTACATTGGCATATTTAGAGCGAAGCGTTAGTGTTGCAACATCTTGTAATTCAAGATTACCATTCGTAATATCTGCATTTACTTTAGATACATTATTGGCAACTGTTACATCTGCATATTTACTTTCAATATCCAATTTATTAGCTGCAGGTATAAAAATGGTGACGTAGCGTTTTACATCGCTTTTAGTACCAATATTTTGCCCCTCGCTGTTAAATATTGCGACACCGCCAGAGCCGCTGTTCCACGCATAAGTACTACCGTTAATACTGTAACTACCGCTGCTACTTACTGTACCAGATTTAATGCGAATACCAGAGCCAAGGCTTTTTACACTAATGTTTAGTTTTTCAAACCATTCTTCATCTGATATTTTAGTGCCTTCACCTTCGTAGTAAACAGTTGTAACTACTTTTACTTTCGGTTGGTCCCATGTTTTTATCTGAATATTACGTTGTGTATTTTCAAGATAAATATCTGCTAATTT
>JAYWCY010000476.1:0-14763 GCA_043780175.1 Chitinophagales bacterium | reverse complement strand
TTATAAAGTGCTTGTGATGCTTGCAACCAATATACCCGTTACCTTCTTTGGGATACTTATTTTACATAATATTTGGGGTGCTGCAATAGCGATACCTTTTACAACTCTGGCTGGTTTATTGTTTGGTTATTATCATTTGCGCAAGCATATCAGCTATACCATTGGTGGTATTTTAAAAACAGGGGTTATAGAAACTAAGAATTTATTTTACGAGAAAATATTACCTAGGCTACCTTTTAAAAGGTCTAAAATATCGTAGCAAAAACTGCATTATTACACACCAATCTGCAACATAGTAACAGTGAAAAAAGTATCCATTATCACCGTCAATTTTAATCACAGCCATGTAACAGATGCGCTGCTAGATTCTATTGCAGTTAAAAATAGCTATGCCAATATTGAGATAATTGTGGTAGATAATGCGAGTACTATTAACCCTGTACCAGCTTGGCAAGTAAAATATCCTTACGTAACTTTTATTAGAAGCGACGTTAATACTGGCTTTGCTGGTGGCAATAATATTGGCATTAAAGCCGCAACAGGTGATTATTTGTTTTTGGTAAATAATGATACAGAGTTTACCGAATGTTTAATTGAAAAACTAGTTGCAACCTTAGAAACTAACCCTAAAATAGCAATGGTTTCACCAAAAATCCATTATTACGATGTTCCTAATATGTTGCAATATGTTGGCTTTACTGAAATGAATTATTTTACTGGAAGAAATAGCCAAATTGGACAGTTTGAAACAGATCATGGTCAATATAATCACTTAACGGGTAAAACAGGCTTTGCGCATGGTGCTGCCATGATGGTTACTCGTACCGCTATCGAAAAAGTGGGCCTAATGGCAGAGAACTTTTTCTTGTACTACGAAGAGATAGATTGGTGTGCTAGAATGAAACATCATGGGTATGAAATATGGGGAAATATGGATGTGTTGATTTATCATAAAGAGTCTATTTCTGTAGGTAAGCAAAGTGCTATAAAAGAATATTTTATGAACAGAAACCGTATTTTGTTTGAACGTAGAAACGCGTCTTCTTTTCAGTTTTTAGTGTTTAGTATTTACTTCATTATTTTAGTAGCACCACGCAATATTATCTACTATATTAAGCAGAGGCAATCTGGTTTTATCAAGTGGTTATTAAAAGCCGTATGGTGGAATATTACAAACGATGTGAAAAGTAATAAACTTGGTTATCCGTTAAAATAATTCCTATGACAATCATATTTTGGGTCAGTCTTTTTATCATATTTTATACCTATATTGGTTATGGCATCTTACTATACGTTTTAGTACGAATAAAGCGTTTGTTTGTAAAGCCTTTGCTACGTATTGATGGTAGTTTTACACCTTCATTAACCTTAATTGTTGCTGCTTATAACGAAGGATCAGTTATTGAAGAAAAGATACTGAATACGCTTCAACTTGTTTACCCAAAAGATAAGCTGCACATCATCTTTATTACCGATGGGTCTACTGATAATACAGCTTCTGTTATAGCTAATTATAAGGGAATTCAACTATTACATAAGGATGGCAGAAGTGGTAAAATTAACGCCGTTCATAGAGCGATGGCTCAAGTGAAAACAGAAATCGTTGTATTTACCGATGCGAATACTTTTTTAAATGAAAATGCTTTATTGCGTATTGCCAAGCATTATGCCGACCCTAGAGTAGGTGCAGTTTCTGGCGAAAAACGCGTAGCAATAGAAACAAATGCTGATGCTACTGCTGGCGAAGGTTTTTACTGGAAATACGAATCAGCGTTAAAGAAATGGGATGCTGAATTGTATTCAGTTGTTGGCGCTGCTGGTGAGTTGTTTAGTGTAAGAACAGATTTATACGTTGCGGTTGAACCAGATACTTTGTTAGATGATTTTATGATATCTATGAAGATTGCAATGAAGGGTTATAAAATTGCTTACGACCCTGATGCTTATGCCATAGAATCGTCCTCAGAAAACTTGAAAGAAGAATACAAACGTAAAGTACGTATTGCTGCTGGTGGCATTCAATCTATCATTAGAACTAGCATACTGTTTAATCCATTTTTTATGCCTTTGCTAGGCTTTCAATATATTAGTCATCGTGTGCTGCGCTGGACAATTACCCCATTTTTAATGATATTGGTTGTGTTCTTAAATGCTTATTTGGTGTATCAAAATTTCAACTGGTTACTGGTACTAATTTTAGTGGGGCAAATTGGTTTTTATGGTTTAGCGCTGTTAGGCTGGTTTTTAGAACGTAAAGAGGTGCGTATTAAAATTCTATTTATTCCTTACTATTTCTGCTTTATGAATTATTGCGTTTTAGTTGGTATTTACCAATATTTCTTTACACAAAAGTCATCTGTTTTGTGGGATAAAGCAAAGCGTAAAGAAGCCTAGTTATTAAACTAATTACGCCACTTAAATGAGTTGATAAGGTGTTTGACATCTTCTACCAAAAAACTATTGACAATGCCTAAAGAATCGGCATTTGGTGTGGTATTAAAGTATAAAGCACCACGTAAAAAATGCTTGGTAGTATCGGTTAAAAAAAACTGATTGGCCGTGGCAACATCACCACCTACATTAAAAAATAAACCATGCACACCGTTGGGTGTAGCCATTAAAGAATCGTCTATTGATGCAGCTTTAGTGCTATGCTTACTCGTCATTTTAAAGGCATCATTTAGCAAGGTATCAAACTTGTTTTTGCCAATTTCTTTGTAGCTAATGTACATGCGACCTTGAAACTGTGGAAAGTCAATATTAATCCACCAAGGGTTTTCTGTAGCACCTCCAAAAAACAAAGAATCCTTTAACACTGTGGCATATACAGGATATTCAAACGTGTAAGGATAACCAGGCCTATCAAATAATTGGTATTTTTTTTCAGGAAAATCTATTTTAAAATAGCCTCTTGGTTTGGGTACATAGTTGCTATTGCAAGCCGTAGACACGAGATAGATGATAGGGGATAGTATTGCAAAAAACCTGTAGTTCATAATTCATCATTTATAACCAATTCCTTATTCCTCAATCTGTGGTTTAATAGTCACTTTTATTTTCTGAATACGATTTTTTACAACTTCTAAAACAGTAAATTCAAAATCGCCACAAGGCACTACTTGTAACGCAGTAGGTATTTCGCCTGCAAGTTCTAATACCAATCCTGCTAGTGAATCACTCTCACCTTTAACGGTGTCAAATGTGTCAACATTTAGGTCCATTGCTTTGCAAACATCGTTAATCATAGTGCGGCCCTCAAACATATAGTTATTGTCATCTATCTTTTTAAAATCAACTTCTTCCTCATCAAATTCGTCTTTAATGTCGCCAATCACTTCTTCTAAAATATCTTCCAACGTTACAATGCCACTTGTGCCGCCAAACTCATCTACCACTACTGCAAAATGTGTGCGCTTTGTTTGAAATTCTTTCAATAAATCTTCAATCATTTTTTGCTCATGTACAAAAAATGGCTGACGAATTAGTGTATGCCAATCAAAATTTTCTGGTTGTTCTAAATGTGGTATTAAGTCTTTGGTATGAATCATGCCAACCACCTTGTCTAGATCTTCTTCATACACAGGTAAGCGACTATAATGCAGGTCACCAGCTAGTTTTAACAATGCCGTAAATGAGGTTTCTTTATCAATACCATTTACATCAACCCGTGTTTTCATAATTTGTTTTACGGTAATGTTGCCAAATTTGATGATGCCTTTTAAGATATTTTTTTCCTTAATAGATGCATCGGTACTTGTTGTAATGTCTATGGCATGGTCAAGTTCTTCTAAGTTGTAAGAACTGGTTTTGTTGGTTAGTTTTTTTTCTATTGCATCGCTGTAGGTTACCAGCCAAGTACTCATCCTTTTGCAGATATAAAATATAATTTCTACTAATGGGCCAGCTTCTTTTGCAAAGCGTATATTATTTTGTGTAGCCAATACCTTGGGCATTATTTCGCCAAAGAGTAATAGTAAAAAGGTTACTGACAATACTTTAATGATAAACTCAAGCCATACAGCGTGTATTTTTTCAAAATCAAAAGCATCACCTATTAAAATATTAGAAATAACAATGATGGCAATATTGATAAAACTGTTGGCAATTAATAAACTACCTAGTAGAATTTTAGGCTGTTCTAGCAAGTCTATAATACGCTTATAAGCGCCTTGCTGCTTCGTTTTTAGTAAATTAATGTCTTTGTAAGTAAGCGAGAAAAAAGCGACTTCTGCACCACTTAATACAAACGAAAAAAACAATAAACTCAGTAATAGAATAATTAATACCGTAGTACCTTGCATATTAGTGGCAGTAAAAACCGCTAAATGCGAGGTGATAAAATGTAATACCGTGGGATGATAATCCAAAGCAGATGGTTTAGTTAAAAAATAGCATTTATAAAAACTGTTTGCAACTACAATTTACAATTGCTTACAGCAAAAATATTAGTAAATCTTATACAGTGTTGTTTTAAAAAGGTAAACTATCGCTTGGGTCGGTTATTGGTGGAATATTATCGCCATCAAAATGTTCTAAACCTTCGCCATGTGAGCCTGTGTCGCCTCTTTTATCTAGCATTATTAAATTATCGCCAACAATTTCAGTAGCAAATTTTTTGTTACCGTCTTTGTCTTCCCAGCTACGTGTGCGTAACCGTCCTTCAATAAAAATTAAGCTGCCTTTGTGTAAATATTTTTGTGCAAGTTCTGCTAGCCCACGCCATAATACAACTGTGTGCCACTCGGTTTGAGAAATGGATTTCCCACCACGGTCTTTGTAGGTTTCTGTGGTAGCTAGTGGAAATTTTGCTACACCAATATTGCCCTCTAGATAAGTCATCTCTGGGTCTTTACCCAAATTGCCAATCAACGTTACTTTATTAATGCCTCTCATGCTTGGGTTGGTTTTATTTCTATTTTAAAAATTACCTCCTTAAAAGTAACTTTTTTTTATACAATAATAATGTCCCTGCAAAAAAATATCTTTAAAACAGATGTTTATATTGAATGATAACAAAAAGTTGATGGAAATAGGTACTACTTGTGATTGAATTGCTAAGTACGTTTTGAAATAAAGAAATGACAATAAGCTTAAAAAAATAAAGCACACTATAAAGTGTGCTTTAAAATATGCATCTTTTAAATACCCCTATTGAAAAGATACCAATTAGACTTTAAAAATATAGCATCTGCTGCATCAAGTAAAAATTTTTTTATTTTTTTTCAAAAAGCCACCATAATCTTTTATGTGGTTTTATTTTAAAATGCGTATTTATATAGCTAGAAATATGGTTCATGGCTTCGTCAAAGTCATCCGTTAATAATAAAAGTTTCAAATCTTCTTTATTTACGGTACCCTTTTCGCTCATCAAGTTCATATAATCTAGTAATGGCTGGTAATAGTCTTTACCAAATAAAACAATGGGAAAATTAGAAATGGTGGTTGTTTGCACCAACGTAAGCGTTTCGAAAAATTCGTCCATAGTGCCAAAACCACCTGGCATAATGATAAATGCATATGAATATTTTACCAGAAGTACCTTTCTTACAAAGAAATAATTAAAGGTGACACTTTTTTGTACATACGGGTTGGCTTTCTGTTCAAAAGGTAATTTTATATTGCAACCTATTGACGTGCCACCATTCTCAAACGCCCCTTTATTGGCGGCTTCCATCGTGCCGGGACCGCCACCTGTTATGGTTGTAAAACCAAGCTGCGCAATGCGTTTGCCAAACATTTCAGCAGCTTTGTAATAGGGATGGTCAATCGTCACCCTCGCACTACCAAATACAGTAATGCATGGTCCTACAAAGTGCAATACTCTAAACCCCTTTATAAATTCTTTAAATATTTCCCAAGCAAAGCCAAGCTCGTGTATACGTGGTTTTGGCCCATCTAAATACACCATTTCTTTTGCAGGAATCATTTTTTCTGTTGTTTGCATAACTTGTAAGTATTTCAAATATGGTAAAGCTATTAACAATGAAGCAAGTGTAACATCCAAGCAAGCTACTATCTTTGCAAGCAATATATTTTTAAGCAAATATTTATAATAATGAGGGTATTTTTTAGAGCCAGTGTCGCAGTAGTAATTGTATGTTTTTTAACCAATTCGCTGCAAGCACAAAGCAAAAAAAAAGAGCGTAAAGGCGAATTTTATTTTAGTTGGGGCTACAATAAAGAATGGTATACAAAAAGCAATATTAAAGTAAAGCAAGCCGATCTTGGAAACGATTATACGTTTGTAAATATTACTGGTCACGACCATCCAGGTTGGGATGAAGGCAATCTACTAAAAACGCCTATTTCTATACCACAATACAACTATCGAATTGGGTATATTTTTAATAAAAAAAAGGGGCTAGGTTTCGAAATTAACTTTGACCATACCAAGTTTATTGTAGCCGATCAAACTGCAAGAATTACTGGAAAGCTAAATAATAGACCAGTAGATAGCCTTGTTGCATTTAACGAACCAAATGGTTATTTTTATTACTTAAATAATGGTGCCAATTTTCTATTATTCAACATTGTAAAACGCTGGCATTTGCATGAGTCTAAAAACGGAAATTTTAAAGTTGATATTTTGGGTAAAGCCGGTATTGGGCCAGTTATTCCACACGTAGAAAATTCGTTTAGTACGCTTGGTGGCAGCCAAAAAAATGATCCACACTTTCAAATTGGTGGCTGGAACATTGGTACAGAAGGAACTGTAAAAGCAACATTTTTTAATACCGTATTTTTAGAGTATTGCAACAAGTTAGATTATGCTAGCTATAGCGGATTAGGTATTTACAAAGGCACGGTAAGGCATAGCTTTGGCACCTACGAGTGGATATTAAATATTGGGTTCACATTTCCAATGGGTAAACATGTGCAAAATAAGTAATTTCTTTTTGTAAGCAGCCTCAAATCCTTTATCAGCTTAGGTTGCGTCGCACACTGGAACTTTTAAATCGCTATGCAACTTTTATCCAAGCGTATGTAAAACTATTTGTTAAACATCAATAAATTTTAGCTTTATGCGTATCATTTCTTACAACTTAAACGGTATTAGAGCAGCTATAAAAAAAGGTTTTGTAGAGTGGCTAGCCACCAACCCTGCCGATATCATTTGCATACAAGAAACCAAAGCTCATAAAGAAGATATTGATGTAGCACAGTTTGAGGCATTAGGCTACCATTCTTATACATTTTCTGCACAAAAAAAGGGTTATAGCGGTGTGGCGATACTTACCAAAATTGTACCCGATAATATTGTGTATGGTAGTGCGATAGACCAAAGCGATTTTGAAGGCAGAGTGATTCGTGCCGATTTTGGCGATATAACCTTGGTAAACGCTTATTTTCCAAGTGGTACCAGTGGCGATGAAAGACAAACTTACAAGTACCAGTGGCTAGCTGAATTTGAAGAACATCTGACTAATTTACGCAAAAAACGCCCACAATTAATTGTAACAGGCGATTATAATATAGCGCACCGTCCTATAGATATTCATGATCCCAAAGGCAATAAAAACTCATCTGGTTTTTTACCAGAAGAAAGGGCTTGGATGGATGCGTTTTTGGCAAAAGATTGGGTAGATTCTTTTAGAGTAATTCACTCAGATAAGCCACATTGCTACAGTTGGTGGAGTCAGCGCTTTCCTTCAGTGCGATTACAAAACAAAGGTTGGCGTATTGACTATATTAGCGTAACAGGCAATTTAAAAGATAGAATTATTGATGCTAATATTTACCCCGATGTAAAGCACAGCGATCATTGCCCTATTTACTTAGAGTTAAAAGATTAGTTAATATTTATAAATGCTTTGTAATGTATATCTACAACGTCACTACCCAAATCTCGCATCAAATTCATGAAGCTTGGCTAGCTTGGATGCAAGAAAAACATATACCCGAAGTAATGGCCAAAGGTTGCTTTACAAAATTTCAGTTTGTGCGATTGTTAGACGTAGATGAAAATGAAAGTGTCACATATGCAACCCAGTATTATGCAGAAAGCAAAGCAGATTACAATAGATATATAGAAATATATGCTACCCCATTGCGTGAGGATGCTATACAATCTTGGGGCCATCATGCTATTGGTTTTAGAAGTTTAATGCAAGTGATACAGTAATTTACAAATAGCTCAAATGCGTATGAAGACTGTGTTTTTGTAGAAAAAAAACTATGTAATATGGCTGTTTATCAATGATAGTAAGGCTTTTAAAGGAATGTTAATTACTAGAAGTTATTAAAACCCTTTGTGGATAAGGGTTTTAAACGAAAATAAAAAATTGATATTAAAATAAAATTATTTTGCTGGTAAGTAAAAGCCAATAATTTTGTTGCTCTAACATTCACTTTTTAAAATTATACACATGAACAAGGCTGAATTAATTGCCCAACTTTCTGAAGACGCAGGGATTACAAAAACACAAGCAAACGCAGTGATAGATTCATTTACTGCAACAGTTACAAAAACCTTAAAAAAGGGCGATAAAGTTACTTTAGTTGGTTTTGGTACTTTCTCAGTATCTAAACGTGCTGCAAGAACTGGACGTAACCCACAAACAGGTGCAGCCATTAAAATTAAAGCTAAAAAAGTAGCTAAATTCAAGGCTGGTAAAGAGCTAAGTGCTAAAATCTAACACTGATTTTGAGTAAAAAAATTTAAAAGTCCTGCTGTATTGCAGGATTTTTTACTTTTACAGCTCACGACAAAAATTTAAAACACAATTATCATGGGTAGAGGAGACAAAAAAACTGCAAAAGGCAAACGCTTTAAAGGATCTTTTGGCAATAGCCGTCCTGCAAATGCTTTGAAAAAAGCAGCTGCAAAAAAAGCAGAAGTAGTTGAAGTAAAAGCATCTTAATCAAACTTTGTATTAATAGCTTTTTCGACGGTTGCAATATTGCAGCCGTTTTTTATTTCACCTACTTTGTACTTTTTTAATTATTAACCCATCTATTTTTGTAAAACATGCACAATTAAAATGGATATCGTTAACAAACAAGTTAAGATTTATAAATACTATTTTTCCTTTCCAACCCTACTTTGGTTTCTATTAGCAGCTATTGCGGTTACTTTAGAGTTAAATAGGGGTTTAGATTCTGTGAATAATTACCTTATTTACAAAGGCGTTTTTCAGCACACATTGCAACAAAAGCATTTGTATGTTCAATATCCAGCCGAATATGACGATGCTAACCATTATGGGCCATTGTTTAGTATGGTAATAGCACCATTTGCTATATTTAACAATTATGTTGGCTGTTTTTTATGGAGCATAGCAAATGCTACTTTCTTATATTTTGCCATTAAAAATTTACCAATTAATAGCCATCAAAAAAATGTGGTATTACTAATTACCGCAGTAGAAATGATGACATCTACCCACAGTGTACAATTTAATCCGATGCTTACCAGTTGGATATTGCTGGCATTTATATTAATAGAAAAAGAGCAAGATATTTGGGCCACACTCTTTATTGTAGCAGGGTTTTATGTAAAATTATATGGTATAGTTGGCTTAGCATTCTTCCTTTTTTCGAAACATAAAATAAAATTTATTGTATCTTTTATTTTTTGGTTAATAGTATTGTTTTGCTTGCCAATGTTGATTTCTTCGCCCACATTTATTGTACAATCTTACCAGCATTGGGTACAATCTTTAATAGCCAAAAATGTACAAAATACCGATAGCACTATTGCTATGAACTTGCAAGACTTATCGGTGCTTGGTATGCTGCGTCGTATCTTTAAAATAGAAAATTTACATAATTATTTTATTACTGTGCCAGCAGCAATCATGCTTCTTTTACCTTACATTAGAATTAAGCAGTATAAATATTTGTATTATCGTCTTTCTTACTTGGCTTTATTACTTATAAGCGTGGTTATTTTTAGCACTTCTGCAGAATCGCCAACTTATGTAATTGCAGTTACTGGGGTGGCTTTATGGTTTATTGTGCAACCTTTACCTACTTCAAAGCTGGTATATATGATACTAGTATTCGCCCTTATTGTTACTACGTTCTCGGTTACAGATATATTTCCACATTGGGTAAGGGTCAATTTTTTTATTGCTTACGCATTAAAAGCATTACCATGCTTCTGCATATGGTTGGTATTATTATATCAACTACTTTTTAAAAAATACCAATTGAATGTTGTACCTGCAACCGTATAAATTAAAGTAGCTAACTGATAAAATGATAGTACCTTTTCAATCGATTAAGCTTGAATATGAAGCGATTTACTTCAACTGTTAGTATTGCTGTATTGCTACTATTTAGTGCATTGATGCTTGTAACTTGTAATAAAGAGTATAGCTTCGAAGGTGGTTTACCTAGTACTTCGGCGGTGTACACTATTAATGGTATTTGTACGAGTGCCATACTTAATGGTAATTACTATGTAGCAGAAACAGTAGATACGTCACACTATATCCAAATTCAAGTGAGTGTAAGTATAGCTGGAACTTTTTATATTAGTACCAACAACGCTGACGGTATACAATTTTCTGCAATAGGCAACTTTACAACTTCTGGCATACAAACAGTTATATTAAAGGCGACGGGTACACCAAGTTTGTCTGGAAGTTTTATTTTTTCTATAGGTATTAATAGTGCCTGCAGCATTACTGTTTTAGTAAATACAAAACGTGTGAAGATGGCTAGGTTTAATTTGGTAGGGCAGCCAAATACTTGTGCAACAGCTATTCTAGCAGGTAATTATGTAGCTGGTATACCTATGAACACATTTAATACAGTAGAGATTCAAGTTAATGTTGCTAGTATTGGCGCCTTTGCTATTATTACAGATACATTAGATGGTATTTATTTTTCTGCATTAGGTAGTTTTACGAGTGTAGGTAAGCAAACAGTAACACTTACAGGTAATGGCACACCAAATGCGGCTAGAAACTTGGTATTTACGCCTAAATCCGATACAAATTTTTGCACATTTCCTGTAACTATTTTACCGCCAGAGCCAACGGCTGTGTATGTGTTAGAGTCTGGTTTCGGGGCCACAAGTCCTTGTATTTATACAGTCAGTGGTATTTATACTGCAAATACTGCTTTAAACAGTTTTAATACTGTCGTTATGAATGTGTATGTAGCCTCGGTTGGTAATTTTGCAATAGCTACAAATACAGTTAATGGAATGATATTTGCTTTTTCAGGCGCTTTTACAACTACGGGTACGCAGAGAGTAACACTGGTGGGTACCGGTATACCCATTACTAAAGGAAGTTTTGCTTTGTCACCACAAATTGTTGGGCCACATCCATTAGGTGGGCAGGTTTGTGGCATTGTTATCACGGTAAATTAGGATAACGTATCTTTTGGGAATACCTTGCTAACCAAATTGATGCTTCAGTTTGTTATTGTTTACTGCCTTTCTGTATATGAAATGAAATGGGCTTTGACACATCAAATGATGCACTTACAAAATAAATATCAAGTTTTAAAAAGTGTCAGCGCTATTTTTGTCAAAAAAATTAACAATCGTTTTAAGCTGAAATTTGATTCTCACTTGCCATCACTTCTTTTTCTTTCTTCCACCATCTAAAACCTATAAAGCCCATAATGGCCAATGGCGAAAACATTAGGTATAAAATACCAGTGTTTAATGATTTGGCAGGTCCCTCGCCAAGTTGTTGTGCAGTTTTTGTACAAATAGAACATTGTGCTGTAACAGCCACTGTACCAATTAATATAATGATAACTACCCATAAAATTCTAAACCACTGCTTATACATGTGACAACATTTTCTGTGCAAAGATATAAACGAACAACACCAATAATTGTTAACTCACCATCTCAATATTTTGTATGACACATCGTAGGCAATTTATTCAGCAAATGGGGTTACTGGCAGGTGCATTTTCTGCAAATAGTTTATTTAACCAAGTACATGCAAGTAGTATTGCTAGCGCCAATACACTTACACAGCATTTAACCCCTCAGCAAATTGCCTCAGATGAAGATTATTGGAGCGTTATTCAGCAAGCCTACACCGTGCATCCGTCTATTATTAACCTAAATAATGGTGGCGTAAGTCCTTCGCCACGTATTGTGCAGGAGGCCGTAAGACGGTATAATGAGCTAAGCAACGAAGCGCCATCGTACTATATGTGGCGCATATTAGATCAGGGCAGAGAGCCATTACGCCAAAAATTGGCAGAATTGGCTGGCTGCAATGCAGAAGAAATAGCTATTAATAGAAATGCTACCGAGGCATTAAACACAGTAATTTATGGGTTTGATTTAAAACCAGGTGATGAAGTGATAGGTGCCAAGCAAGATTACCCAAATATGATACAAGCTTGGCGGCAAAGAGCTGCAAGAGAAGGTATTGTGTACAAGCAGGTTAACTTTAATTTCCCCATAGAAAACGATGAAACCATAGTGGCTGCTTACGAACAAGCCATTACACCCGAAACTAAAATTATACATATTACACATATTATCAACTGGGTTGGGCAAATACTACCTGTGCAAAAAATTTGTGCCATGGCAAGCAAAAAGGGCATTCAAACGATAGTAGATGGTGCTCACTCTTTCGGATTGTTAGATTTTACAATACCAAGTCTTGGCTGCGATTATTTTGGCACCAGTTTACATAAGTTTTTATCTGCACCAATAGGCAGCGGTATGCTTTGGATAAAGCAAGAAAAGATTGAGAAAATATGGCCTTTGCTATGTAATGACAAGCCCAATAGTAAAGATATTCGAAAGTTTGAAACCCTTGGTACACGTAGCTTTCCTATAGAGCAAGGTATTGGCGAAGCCATTAATTTTCAACAGGCCATAGGCAATAAACGCAAAGAAGAACGTGTGCGATACTTAAAAAACTATTGGGTAGAAAAAGTAATTAATTTACCTAAAGTAAAAATACATACATCGCTAAATGCCAATTATAGCTGCGCCATTGCAGGTATTAGCATAGATGGTATGACACCAGCAGAGCTAGGCAGTAAACTCTTTGAAGCTTATAAAATTCACACCACAAGTATTGTTTGGGAAAATATTAGCTGTGTACGTGTTACACCACATGTGTACACCCGTTTACAAGATTTAGATAGGCTTGTAAAGGCAATAACTACCATTGCTGAGAAGAAATAATTCTACCCTAAAAAATAGTTCTATCCTTTTCCAACCTTTTGTACAACTTGTACTCTTATATATAGCAACACATCATTGGAAACGGCAAACCTCATACTAACTCACCTTGTAAAAAAGGCTCGCAAAGGCAATGCCGAAGCGCAAAGTGGTCTGTATCAGCAATTTAGTAAAGCTATGTTTAATATTTGCATTCGTATGACGGGCAACCGCAGCGATGCCGAAGATATTTTACAAGACGCATTTATTATAGCTTTCAAAAGTTTGCACCAATTAAAAGATGATGTATTGTTTGGTGGTTGGCTTCGCCGAATAGTAGTGAACGAAAGCATTCGCTACAGTAAAAAAACATTTTACTGGCAAGATTGGGATGAAGCAGACCATGAACATCGAACGGATGATGCAGTAGAATGGTGGCATGAAATAGATATGACCGTTATTCATCAGCAGATAAAAAGCCTACCAGATGGCTGCAGACAGGTATTCAATTTATATGTAATTGAAAACTATAGCCACAAACAAATTGCAGATGAAATGGGTATTAGCGAAGGCACTAGCAAAAGCCAATATTCAAGAGCCAAACAATTATTAAAAGAACGGATAACAAAACATATTGCAGTACATGGATGAGTTTAAAAAATATATACAACAGCGCTCAGACGATATGGATGTAGACATGCCAAGAGATAAGGTATGGCAGGGCATTAATAAAGAGTTGAACCCTATAAAGCCAATGGCAGCTTTGGTGTATATTAAATGGGCGGTTGCAGCCTGTGTAATAGCATTGGCAGGCTTTGGTGCTTATATGTTGTTAAATACACCTACTACTATTAATCATCCTTCGCATGTAGCAAGTACTAAACTAGAAGTTGAAAAAAATAATGTTCAAGATGGTGAAGCTACTCGGTTGCAACCTGCAACTACTGAACAATTGGTAGCAACTAACGAGATAAAAACAAACAGAAAAAATTCAATTTTGGGTAATAAACCAGTATTGGCTAATAATAAAAAAGAACCTGCTGCAATTGGCAACAATAACTTATCTGCATTAGACCAAGTGGAAACCTCATTTACACAAGTGATTAATTTACAAAAAGCCAAAGTAAATACCACACCATTAATAGCTGAAAACCCGAGTTACTTTAACGACTTTACCATAGAAATGAAACGTATGGAACGAGATGAACAAAGCATTAAAAGAGACATTCGTAAAGGAGGCTTAACCGATGAATTATTAGACCAGCTAATTAATGTTTACCAACAAAAGCTGAATATGCTAAAACAATTACAAAACGAAATTCATAAAACAAACAATAGATTTAAACAAAACCGTGGCCCGGTAGATTCAACAAAACCCTACTTTTTAAATATTTAACCAATCAAACAATGAAAATTAATACAATGCTTACTGTAGCCGCCTTTGCCGCAGTAATTACAGCTAACGGACAATCAACACAAACAGACACAAGAACAATTATTGGCAATGGCAATATGTCTTCCACTAATTCAGCGCGATCAATACATGTAGACAAATTAACGCCGCCTTTACCACCGCAAACATTTTCAATAAATATCGATGGCAATACACCACAACGTGACTTTAAAGACCTAAAAAATAAAGAAGTAAGTGTAGAAGTAGCAGCCTC
>JAYWCY010000475.1:0-26184 GCA_043780175.1 Chitinophagales bacterium | reverse complement strand
AATGTAGGTAAGCAGTCGCAATTGTTATTTCAAGCTTATGTATTACTGCTAAATCCGTTATTAATACTCGCTTTTTTTTATTATAGAGGTAAGTTGTATGAATTACTGACTTTATTGGCGCCATTTATTTTAATTTCTATTTTAATTATTAATTTACAATATTATTTTACCATTGAGTATTATTTAATATTTCTTATTTTAGGATTATTAGGATTGAGTATTTACGGCGGTAAAAAGTTTAGCAAAAAAGTAACATGGTTTTTAGTATTTACGGTAGCTTTATTAAACGTATTTACGGGCATTTACTATTTTAAACAAACAGATGACGCTGAGGAAAAACAATTTTATACTGCTGTAAAAGATTATAAAAACTGGCTGGGTACAAAATCTATAAATGAAGAATTTGAAATTGCCGCATATATATCTTCTATCGCTACACCAACTAATAAGGTTTTAATTGATGATGCATCTGCATTTAAGGTAATTGCGCATTTAAAAAATTTAGATGGTATCATTATGCCACTAAATAAAAACTTCGTCACTCTTATTGAGAATCCTATAGCTGGGGCTAGATTTATGTTGATAGCTAAAAATAATAATACACTTAAAACTTTTACTGTTTTAAACACTTATAATTTTAAACAGATGCTTCTAAAAGAGCAATTCTCGCCCGAAATAATGTTTGAAACGGAACATTGGGTGGTTTACCGTATTTTCAAATACAATGAAATGTTGCAAAAAGATGCCATGGATGATGAAAGATTGAAGCAACGTAAATAAAAAATAATATAAAAAGAGGGAAGTATTTAATACTTCCCTCTTTTTATTACTTTATCATCGTATTAAGTGTATGTATTAACTCCTCACCTCTTAAGTTTTTAGCAATTATTTTACCGTCTTTATCTAGTAAAAAATTAGCAGGAATACTCTGTACACCATACAATGCAGCTGTGGGGCTTCCCCAACCTTTAAGATCGCTTACATGTGTCCAGCTCAATTTGTCTTTGGCAATCGCAGCTTGCCAGGCAGGTTTATTATCATCTAAACTAACGCCTAACACTGTAAACCCTTTGTCTTTAAACTGATTATAGGCTTTTACAACGTTTGGATTTTCTTGTCTGCAAGGCGCACACCAACTTGCCCAAAAATCGACCAACACATATTTACCTTTGAATGATGATAAGCTGACAGTTTTATTATCTGGGGTTTGTATTGAAAAATCTGGTGCAGGCTTACCTACAATTTCAGTAGCTTTTAATCGGTCTGAAATGTCTTTTAGCTTAGTACCAAAATAACTAGATTGTATTGTTTTGTCTAATTTGCTAAAAACACTTTCAATAGCTACTGCATTTGTCGCATTATTAAAAAACAAATAGGCATAAAATGCAGCGGCATAGCTTTTAGGATTGGTTTCAATAAAATGTATCACATCGTTATTTTGTTGCTGCTCTAGCTCCGTGTATTTTGCTTCAAGTGCCTGTAAATTCACGGTATCTTTAATAGCCATTTTAGATTGTAAGGTATCGCCTAATGGTTTTAGTTGCTGATAATACCCTTTAAGCAAAGCTTGCATGGTATTATTTTCTTTATTGCTTGTACCACCTGTTACAGTCAAACCATTCATGATTTCTGATGTACCACGTATTGTTATGATACCTTTTTCTAAAAATAAAATTGTGCTTGGCTGTGTATTTTGTCCAGTAGCAGATATTATTAACGAGGTAGGTGTAGGCTCTGTAATGCTACCTGAAAAAATGAATTTACCATCTTTATCTACGATAGCAGTATCATTTTTCGCATCTTTTGTCCATTTTTGTAATACAACTGCATCGCCAGGTTTTAGATTGCTAAGTTTACCGTTAATGGTATAGCTGTTTTTGCCACCCTTATTGCAAGCAAGTAGTGCTGCGGCAATGGTAATTGAAAGAAAAAATTGTTTCATTAAAATAAGTTTTAGCGAAGGTAATGCTAGAAGGGGCAAGCCATCTGTTTAAAGGCGTAATTGCTTTTTCCAATTTGTTAAAATAAGTGAGTTCTATTTTTTAAACATTCATTAAATGTATTTAAGCATTTTCTGTAAAAGTAAGTTTTTCACAATGAAGTAATTTGTTGGAAGTACTTCATTGTTATAACGCTGCGCTTTGGTAAAAGTTGATGGAAATTTTATAGATGCGAGGTGCGACGCATACAGTGCCAAATAGAATTACTAAAGCTGGTTAACAAAATATATATTTTTAGTGCAAAAAAACGGTCTAGGTAATATCTTGCCCTTTGCTATTTTTTGGATATTGGTTATAAATTAATGCTGCCAAGAGTACGGCGAAACTACCCATGAAAATATTTACGATAATGAGGTTCATTACAACCATAAATAAAGTACCTGTAGCGGTATTATTAGCTGTATTAGATACTATGATATGATTGCCAAATAAATAAAATAATGCTACTGCAAAAGGAATGGTAATAAGGATGCTGGACACTGTAAGTTTTGTGCCAATAGTTACCATTTTTACAATACTTGTTTCGTCGTGTAACTTTTTATTAATAATGGTTGCAGCAATTACTACCACTGCTGTAAAAGCAAAATTGCCAAGATAGAGTACCCAGCTATTGGTGGCTAACTCGTTATTAAAAAAAAATAATAATGCAGTACAGTATGCTATAGCGGCTAAAATGCCTGTAATGAAATAATTACTAGTAGTCATGATGGTTAATTTATAGGTAAATACTTTTATTTAGAAGCTTAGCTAATACATGCATTAACCGAGCCATAAAAAGCAGTAACAACAAAACAGCCTTTCACTTTCGGCGAAAGGCTGTTGCTAATTGATGAAATTATTAATATATTAATTACGTATTGGCTTACCGCTTTTTAGCACACTTTGTATACGCTCCAGCGTTTTACGTTCGCCACAAAGTGATAGAAAGGTTTCACGTTCTAGATCAAGTAAATATTGTTCGCTTACCAATGTCATTTCACTTAAATCGCCACCGCACATTACGTACGCTAGTTTGCGAGCAATAAGTGCATCGTGTTCTGTAGCATAACCACCACGTTGCATACCATTAATACCAGCCAGAAATGCGCCTAAACCTAAACGACCCAGTACTTTAATATCCGTGCGTTGTGTAGGTGTAACGTAACCTTCTTCATATAATTCTAATACACTTCTTTTGGCTTTGGCAATTCTGCGATTGCTGTTCATCACCAATTCATCGTGGCCTTTGCGCAAAATTCCCATATCAAAAGCTTCTTGTGCAGATGTAGCCACTTTTGCGGTAGCAATATCAAAGAAACGTTTCTTAAGTGTGTTGGTATCTGGCTCGTCTTCATGCAATTCGTCAGAAGCACGTAATACAAATTCTTTGGTACCACCACCACCAGGAATTAATCCTACACCAAGTTCTACTAAGCCAATATAAGTTTCAGCAGCAGCGCATACTTTATCTGCATGTAAATTAATTTCGCAACCACCACCTAAACTTAAACCGTGTGGGGCAATTACTACAGGTATGGATGAGTAACGCACCCGCATCATGGTGTTTTGAAACATGCGAATGGCCATATCTAACTCATCATATTCTTGTTCAATGGCATACATGAAAATCATGCCTACGTTGGCACCAGCACTAAAATTGGGTCCATCATTAGCAATAACTAAGCCTTTGAATTTGTCTTCGGCAATGGCAATAGATTTTTGAATGCCATCTAACACTTCGCCACCGATACTGTTCATTTTGGTACTCCATTCTAAGCCTACCACATCGTTACCAATATCGTATAATTTACAAGCACTATTTTTCCAAACGAGTTTATCGCTGTTATTTTTTAGTACTAAAAATGCATCACCACCAGGTACAGCTAAGTAAGCTTTAGTAGCAACATCGTAATAGAAACGCTTACCATTTTCTACTTTATAAAAAGATGTAACACCTGTCGCCAACATGTCATCTACCCAAGTGCCTACCTTGATACCATTGGCTTTCATGGCTTCAACGGTTTTGGCTACACCTAAAACATCCCATGATTCAAATGCACCAATTTCCCAGCCAAAGCCAGCCATCATCGCATCATCTATTCGATACAATTCATCGCTAATTTCTGGTATGCGGTGAGAAATATACGAAAACAATGAGTAGTGAAATTGGCGGTAAAAGTCGCCAGCTTTATCAGTGCCAGCAGTGGCTATTTTTAAGCGTTGCTGTACATTTTCTATTGGTTTAGCAGCTTCAAGTGTTGCAAATTTTGACTTAATGCGAGGTTGATATAACATCGTTTTCAAGTCAAGCGTTAGTATTTCTTTGCCTGCGGCAGATTTATTTTTCTTGAAAAAACCTTGACCAGTTTTGTCGCCCAACCAATTGTTTGCTAAAACAGTATCTAACCAAGCAGGAATTGTAAAAATGGCTTTTGCCTCATCATCTGGGCAATTGTCGGCTACGCCTTTAGCCACTTTTACCAATGTATCAATACCTACCACATCAGCAGTACGAAAAGTTGCAGATTTTGGACGACCGATAATTGGCCCAGTTAGTGCATCAATATCATCAATGCCAAGCCCTAACGTATCCATAATATGAAAAATACTCAAAATGCTAAAAACGCCAATTCTATTTGCAATAAAAGCAGGTGTATCTTTGCAAAGCACCGTTGTTTTGCCCAAATACAAATCGCCATAATGCATTAGAAAGTCAACCACAGCAGGGTCAGTATCTGGTGTAGGAATAACTTCTAATAATTTTAAATAGCGTGGCGGATTGAAAAAGTGTGCGCCACAAAAATTCTTTTTAAAATCCTCGCTTCTGCCTTGGCTGAGTAAATGGATAGGAATACCTGAAGTATTAGATGTGACCAAAGTGCCAGTTTTTCTGAATTTTTCTACTTTCTCGTAAATGATGTGCTTAATGTCTAAACGTTCTACCACTACCTCAATAATCCAATCAACAGTAGTAATATCTTTTAGGTTATCATCAAAGTTACCAATGGTAATGCTTTTAATGACATCTTTTGTAAATACAGGGCTTGGATTACTTTTTATAGCAGCGGCTAAAGCATCATTTACCAACTTATTTCTTTCGGCTGGTTTGGTACTTTCTTCGGCACCTTTAGCTACCATATCCAATAATAGCACTTGTACACCAATACCTGCGAAATGACAAGCAATACGGCTGCCCATAACACCACTACCTAAAACAGCCACTTTTTTAATAGAACGTTTCATATAGCAAGAGATTAATTTAGTTTTAAGAATATCAAAGCTAAAATAAAAAATAGTTGCATAGCTAACTATTTTTTAGAAAATTAAAACTTAACATTTTCTGCCACTCATCATTTCAATGTTACAACTTCCTTATTTCAACAATTAAAAAAACCTTAAAACATTACATTTGCTTATCTACAAAATATTTGTCTTTCTGACTTCTGCTGGCTGTTTTATTTATTAAAAGTTGATTTTATTGTATGAGTAAACAAATTTTACTACTTGTGCCGTTGATTACTACTTTGTTTTTGAGCGCATTTGCACAAAACGATTCTGTTCTGCAGCATGCATCCTTAGAAACTTGTGTTCAATACGCATTAAAGCACCAACCATTATTGCAGCAATCTGCTATTGATGAGCAAACCACTGAGTATTCTATTAAAAGCAAATTAGCAGATTGGTATCCGCAGATTAATCTTGACTATAATCTGCAGCACAATTTTCAATTACCAACATCATATTTCAATGGTAATTATGTAACGCAAGGTATTAGTAATACGTCTGCGGCTCAGTTTTCTGTTACCCAAGCTATTTTTAATAAAGATGTTTTATTAGCTAGAAGATCAGCCATTGATGTACGTAAACAATCTAAAGAAAATACAGAGAGTAATAAAATAAATGTGGCTGTAAGTGTTAGTAAAGCGTTTTATAATGTGCTGCTATCACAAAAGCAAATTGAATTGTTGAATGATGATATCAATAGATTGCAAACAAGTTTTAAAAATGCCTATTTTCAATATCAAGGTGGAATTGTAGATAAGATTGATTATAAACGAGCCACTATTTCTTTAAATAATGCAAAGGCGCAATTGAAGAGCCAGCAAGAATTGTTGAAATCTAAAATAGCATTTTTGAAAAATGCAATGGGCTATGCCGCAGAAAACAGTTTTGAGTTGCAATATGATACCACTGCTATGGCAAATGAAGTAGTCATAGATACTTTACAAGCATTGAATTACAGCAATAGAATTGAGTACCAACAACTCGAAACCGTGAAGCGCTTGCAGCAAGATAATTTGCACTATTATAAATGGAATTATTTGCCTGCAGTATCGGCTTTTGGTAATTACAATTTTAATTTTTTAAATAATGATTTTGGTAAATTGTATAATCAAAATTTCCCCAATTCATTTATGGGATTAAAACTTTCTTTTCCTATTTTCCAGGGTAATAAAAGGGTGTATCAAACTAAATCTGCAGAATTGGCAATTAAACGTGTTGACTGGGAATTTATTCAATTGAGAAACGCAATTAGTACACAATACATTCAAGCTTTAACCAATTATAAGAGTAATTTAAACGACTACTATACTTTAAAAGAAAACTTGGTACTAGCAACAGATGTTTACAACACCATTCAATTACAATATAAAGCGGGTGTAAAAACATATTTAGAAGTCATTACTTCTGAAACAGATTTACGTTCAGCACAAGTCAATTATACCAATGCCTTGTACAATGTTTTAGCCACTAAAATAGACGTACAGCAAGCTTTAGGTAACATTAAATATTAAAACACACACAACATTTTTATTATGAATTATAGCTTTTACAAATATCCAATGGCTTATGGTATTGTGTTATTTTTTGCAGCTTGTGGTGGCGATAAAAATCAGCCACAAGCGCCAGTAATTCCGCCTCCTAGTGTTGCTGTATATGAAGTACATTCTGGTAGTGCTACTTATTATGATGCTTATCCAGCAATCATTACAGCCTTAAATCAAGTAGAAATAAGAGCACAAGTAAGTGGTTCTATTACTGGTATTTATTTTAAAGATGGTCAACAAGTGACTAAAGGGCAGAAATTATATACAATTGATGAGCAATTGTATAATGCCAATTATCAGCAAGCCATTGCGAATTTGAATGTTACAAAATCGAATCTTGCAAAGGCACAGCAAGATGCGGATAGATATAATGAATTGGCCAAAAATGATGCGATTGCTAAACAAGTTTTAGACCACGCGTTGGCTGATTTACAATCTGCTAAAATGCAAGTAGAGGCATCCAAAGCCAATGTAAATAGCGTACAAACAAATATTAGATATGCAACTATTTATGCCCCTTTAACTGGTACAATTGGTATCTCTCAAGTGAAATTGGGTACAGCAGTTACGCCAGGTTCAATGATATTAAATACAGTATCAACTGATGATCCTTTAGCAGTTGATTTTAGTATTAGTGAAAAAGATATTTATCGATTCACACAATTACAACAACAACCATTTAATCCCAAAGATTCCATTTTTACGATTCAGTTATCAGATGGTTCTATTTACAATTCTCCAGGCAAAATTGTGCTAATTGACAGAGCTGTTGACGCACAAACAGGTACAATAAAAGCTAGAATTGAATTCGCTAATCCAAAAAAATTATTGCGTGCTGGCATGAGTTGCAATATCAGAGTTAAGAATGATGGCAATACCAATCAATTACTTATTCCAACTAAGGCTTTGGTAGAGCAGATGGGTGAATATTTTGTATTTGTGATAGGCGATAGTAGTAAAGTCGTATCAACTAAGATTACT
Source organism: Chitinophagales bacterium (assembly GCA_043780175.1). Classification (GTDB taxonomy): domain Bacteria; phylum Bacteroidota; class Bacteroidia; order Chitinophagales; family Chitinophagaceae; genus Parasediminibacterium. The sequence goes on along the minus strand of JAYWCY010000475.1, from coordinate 18,395 downwards.
ACAGGTGCAATTATCAATAATAAAATAGTTGTAAAAAATGGATTAAAAGAGAATGATAAAATAGTGATTGATGGTGTACAAAAATTAAAGGATGGTGCCAAAGTAAGTGTTGCTACAACACAAGCTATAGCTGTACCTCAGTCAACAAAAGATACGATCAAAAGCAAATAATTTAAGTAATTATATATGATTGCAGATACTTTTATAAGAAGACCCGTAACGGCAATAGTGATATCGGTTGTGATAGTTTTAATAGGTGTATTGGCTATTTTAAATTTACCAATCAGTCAATATCCTGATATCACACCGCCCACCGTTCAAGTAACTGGTAGTTTCACTGGTGCAGATGCACAAACGGTAGAACAAACAGTAACCACACCTGTAGAAACGCAGATAAATGGTACACCTGGTATGGCTTATTTGCAAAGTAATAGTACCAATGATGGTCGTACTACAGTAAACGTTATTTTGAAAGTTGGTACCAATCCTGATATTGCTGCATTGGATATTCAGAACCGTGTAGGTATTGCTACGCCGTCATTACCAGACGATGTTAAACGATTGGGCTTAACAACCAGAAAAAGAAATCCAAGTATTTTAATGCTTGTAGCAATGTACGCCCCAAATGGTACCCATAACGTCACATTTATGGATAACTATGCCAATATTTTTGTGAAAGATGCATTGCTACGTGTGCCAGGTGTAGGGGATATTTTTACGAGAGCTGATGACTTTAGCATGCGTGTATGGTTGCAAACAGACAAACTTGCAAGACTAGGTATTACTGCTAGTGAAGTGATTACTGCGTTACAAGAACAAAACCTACAAATCGCAGCAGGCTCTGTAGGCGCACCACCTCAGAATAGCTTACAAGCATTTGAATATACAGTGTTTACAAACAGCCGGTTAAGTACCATAGACCAGTTTAATAATGTGATTATTAGAAGTAAGCCAGGAGATGCAAATATTGTGTATTTAAAGGATGTGGCTCGGGTTCAATTAGGTAAATTTAGTTATAATAGCAATTCATTTGTAGATGGAAAAAGAGCCTCTTACTTGTTGGTATATCAAGCACCAGGTAGTAATGCGTTAGACGTGGCTAAGGGTATCACTGAAACGATGAATAATTTAAAAAAATCCTTTCCAAAAGATGTCGATTATATCGTACCATTTGAGAGCGTTTCCGTGGTGCAAGTATCTATTGAAGAAGTGATTCATACACTTGTAGAAGCCTTATTACTAGTAGTCGTCGTTGTATTTTTATTTCTGCAAAGTTGGCGAGCTACAATTATTCCAATCCTCGCGATTCCAGTAGCAATTATAGGCACATTTGCTTTGTTTATTCCACTTGGATTTACCATCAATACTTTAACCATGTTTGGTTTTGTGTTGGCAATTGGTATTGTGGTTGACGATGCGATTGTAGTAGTTGAAGCAGTACAGCACTATATGGATCATGAACGTTTAAGCTCTAAGGAAGCAACTATTAGAGCGATGAAAGACATATCTGGTCCTGTTGTAGCTATTGCATTAATTTTAGCTGCTGTGTTTGTACCAGTTGGTTTTATCCCTGGTATTGTGGGTAGATTGTACCAGCAGTTTGCCATTACAATTGCTATATCTGTATTAATTTCTGCTTTTGTGGCACTATCATTAACACCAGCATTATGTGTGTTATTTCTAAAACCAATGCAACTTGATAAAGACTCAAAAGGGTTGAATAAATTCTTTTACAAGTTTAATAGATGGTTTGCAAAAATTACTTATAATTATTCTAAAGGTGTTCAGCAATGTATTAAAGGTGCACCCTATGTAATGGTAATATTGGTTTGTATTTTTATTGGTACAGGTTTTTTATTCAAAAATAAACCAACTGGCTTCATACCTACAGAAGATGAAGGTCGTGTGTATGTGACGTTTGAATTGCCAGAAGCATCATCAACTACCAGAAGTTTAGAAGTGTTAACGGCTATTATGGATACCTTGAAAAATACGGCGGGTGTAGGTCATTTTGCTGCCTTAGGTGGTTTAAATGCAATCACATTTGCTAGCAAGTCTAATAGTGGTACTGTATTCACTTCTTTAAAGCCTTGGGATGAAAGAAAGGATAAAGCATTGCAATTGAACGGTGTAATTGCAACTTTACAAAAGAAGCTTGCAGCAATAAAAGGCGCCACGATAATAGTGATTTCACCGCCTGCAATCCCTGGGTTAGGACAAAGTGGTGGCTTTACTTTCGAGCTTGAGCAAAAAGAAAGTACAGATGATATTAAACAGTTTGAAAAAGTGGTTCAGAATTTCGTAGCAGAAGCTAATAAGCGACCAGAAATTAGCAGAGCATTTTCTTTTTTTACAGCAAGAACACCAGGCTACCAAGTGGATGTTGATAGAGCTAAGGTCAAGCAATTAGGGTTGTCTTTATCAGATGTTTATAATACTATGCAAACGTTTCTGGGAAGCAGGTACGTAAATGATTTTACTGTGTATGGAAGAAACTTTAGAGTAGTTGCTCAAGCTGATAGTTTGTTTCGTGGGAATATAGAAAATTTGAAAGAATATTATGTGCGTAACCAACAAGGCATGATGGTACCATTAAGCACGCTAGTAAGCTATAAATTAATTGAGAACGCGCCGCTCGTATCTCATTACAATTTATTCCGCTCAGCTGAAATTAATGGTGGTGCAAAGGATGGTTACAGTAGCGGGCAAGCTTTGCAAGCATTAAAAGAAGTAGCAGATAAGGTATTACCCGCTGGTTATGGTTACGAATTCTCTGGTTTAAGCAGAGAAGAATTAAGTGCTGGCTCAAGTACAGTAATTATTTTTAGTTTATCTATCATTTTTGTATTTCTATTTTTAGCTGCTTTGTACGAAAGTTGGGCAGTACCATTCTCCGTATTGTTATCAGTACCAATTGGTGCATTTGGCGCTATACTTACACTAACATTAATACCACGATTGACCAACAATGTATATGCTCAAATTGGGTTAATCACATTAATTGGGTTAGCTGCTAAGAATGCTATTTTGATAGTTGAATTTGCAAAAGAACGTGTAGATAATGGTGTTGATATTATTCCCGCAACTATTGATGCAGTTAGATTACGCTTACGACCAATTATTATGACATCACTAGCTTTTATATTAGGTGTATTACCGCTGGTACTGGCTACAGGAGCAGGTGCGGTGGCACGAAGTACTATTGGTTGGACAGTTTTTGGTGGGATGTTAGCAGCAACGATGTTAGCAATATTTGTAGTGCCTGTTTTGTTTGTGCTGATCTCTAAAATTGCATACAGCAAAGAGAAGCTGGCTAGTTTAAAAGAAAAAGCAACAGCTTTTGCTGAGGATAATCATTAAATAATCAAAATAATAAATGCAAAAAGAGGCTGTCTCAAAAGTACAAGGCAGTCTCTTTTGTTTCGGACAACTAATGGATACTTGTCATCGTTTAATTCAATTCTAGAGGTCATTGTTTTATTTATTATACTTCCTCTTTTTACATTTATTATTTTTTCGAGCGTTTAACTCACCCCTGCACCAGCATTTATCTCGCGCTCAGGATTAATAAAATGTAGTTTACCATGATTATCTTCTGCCATTAAAATCATACCGTTACTTTCTATACCTCGCATTTTTCTTGGTGCAAGATTCACCACTACGGTTACTTGTTTGCCTACTATTTCTTCGGGTTTAAAATGTAAGGCAATACCTGATACGATGGTTCTTATTTCAAATCCGAGGTCAACAGATAGTTTTAATAATTTATCTGCTTTCTCAACTTTTTCTGCAGCCACAATAGTGCCTACCCGTAAGTCAATTTTTGCAAAATCATCAAAGATAATTTCAGGTTTCACGTTACTAGCTACTGGTTGTGTTTCTTCTATTTTAGGTTCGGTTGGCGGTTGACTGTTAACGGTTAACGCTTTGGCCTTCAATTTTTCTAACTGTGATTCTATTTCTTCTGTCTCTATTTTTCTAAATAATAGTTGTGGCTCACGCAAGCTATAACCAACTTTTAGCAAGTTAATATTACCTGCGTTTTCCCACTCTAGCATTTTATCTACTACCTTCATCATGCCACATAATTTCTTGGCAGTAAATGGTAAAAACGGATGAATTAATATAGCCAAATTTGCGGTTAATTGTAAGCAAAGATGGATACAGTTATCAATATGTTGCTGGTCTTCCGTTGACCGTTGACCGTCGACGGTTGACCGCTTCCAAGGTTCTTTTTCTTGTAAATATTTATTGCCTTTACCTGCTAAATCTATTATTTCAAACAAAGCATCTCTAAACTTATAACCTTCTAGCAGTTGCTCAATTTTTGTAGTAGCAGTTTTAATGTCTACAATTAATTGCTTGTCTTTATCATCAATAATATCGTTGTGAAACACAGGTACCTTGCCTTTGCAAAGTTTGTGCATTAATACAAATGTTCTATTAACGAAGTTGCCAAAAACGTTCACTAATTCACTGTTATTAGCTAACTGAAAACCTTTCCATGTAAACTCACTGTCTTTACTTTCAGGGGCAATTTGTGTTAAGTAATAGCGCAATACATCGGCCATACTTTCGCCACCATTATCTGGTTTTATCCAGTCGTTAATATAATCTTCCATTTCAATACTCCAGCCACGGCTTGTACTCATTTTATCGCCTTCCAAGTTCATAAACTCATTGGCAGGCACATTGGTTGGTAAAATATTGCCATGCAATTTCAACATCACAGGAAAAATAATACAGTGGAATACAATATTATCCTTGCCTATAAAATGCACCAACTTGGTGTCTTTATCGTTCCAGTATGGATGCCAATCTTTGTTATTGTTTAAAGCCCATTGCTTTGTAGCGCTGATATAACCAATTGGTGCATCAAACCATACGTAAAGAACTTTACCGTCGGCACCTTCTACTGGTACTTTTATTCCCCAATCCAAATCTCTTGTTACGGCTCTTGCTTGTAAGCCTCCATCAATCCAACTTTTACATTGCCCTACAACAGTAGTTCGCCAATCAGTTTTATGTTCTTCTAAAATCCATTCACGTAAAAAATCTTGATGACGGTCTAATGGTAAATACCAATGTTTGGTCGCTTTTTTTATAGGTTGATTACCACTTAATGTACTTACGGGATTAATCAATTGCTCAGGGCTAAGCGATGAGCCACATTTCTCGCATTGATCGCCAAATGCATTAGGATTGGCACATACAGGGCAAGTACCTTTAATGTATCTATCAGCTAAAAATGTATTGGTAGCTTCATCGTAATACTGTTCGCTTTCCTTAATTTCTAGGTCGTTATTATCGTTCAAAACCTTAAAAAATTCTTGTGCATTTTCGTGATGCAAAGGCGCAGATGTGCGGTGATAAATATCAAACGCAATACCTAAATCTTTAAAGTTTTGCTCAATAATCGGGTGGTATTTATCAATAATTGCTTGTGCAGTAGTACCTTCTTTCATTGCCTGAATAGGAATAGCAGTGCCATGCTCATCGCTACCGCTTACAAAAACCACATCACGTTTTTGCGCTTTTAAGTAACGTACATAAATATCCGCAGGTAAATACGCACCTGCCAAATGACCAATATGTTTTAAGCCATTCGCATACGGTAAAGCCGCAGTAATCAAGTATCTTTTTGGTATAGTCGTCATTTTTTGTAACCAGCTTTTAGTTGTTTTATCAAACTTCGTTCCGCCTTAGGCGGACAACTTGTACGTTTAGTACTTTATGCAGCCGAGCGAAGGGTGCAAAGTTAAGCAATTGATAGGAGAGGACATTTAACCATTTCTTTAACTTCCCAGCTAATTAATTGGCGTAATCAATACAATGGTTTTATAATTCTTATTCATATCTTATGTCTCCCATCAAAATAATTCTTGTAATTCAAGTAATTGTTTTAAAATTGGTGTAATTCTTTCTTTCATGAATCGTAAGCATTTTTTATCCACCATTTTGCCTGCAAGTATTGCTGTTGCTGCTGTTGCAAAAACTGGTGCAAAAAATCATCAATCTCATCCCAATAGCTATCGAGACACAAATCCTAAAATAATTATTCCACCGTACCTCAATGCTGGAGATACCATTGGTATTACTAGCCCAGCTAGTTATATCACACTAAAAGATATTGAGCCAGCAGTTGCTCAAATAAAAACTTGGGGCTTTGAAGTGAAAATTGGTACCACCATTGGTAAAAGAGATTTCACTTATGGTGGTACTGATACTGAGCGTTTGCAAGATTTTCAAGCAATGCTAGATGACCAATCTGTAAAAGCCATTATGTGTGCAAGAGGTGGCTATGGTACAGTAAGAATTATTGATAAAATAGACTTTACAAATTTTCGCAAGCAGCCAAAATGGATAATTGGATTTAGCGATATTACAGTGCTGCATTCACACATTAATAAACAATGCAAAGTGGCAAGTATTCACTCAAAAATGTGTAATAGTTTTCCAGATGATTGGCTGCTGGCAGATGCAGAACAAAAAGCGACAATTTTGTCAATAAAAAATGCACTGTCAGGTGAGCCAATGCTTTATAATGCCTTTCCAACTACAGAAAATATATTGGGTATGGCCAAAGGCATATTGGTTGGTGGTAATCTTAAAACCCTTGAAAGCCGTGCTGCCAGTGCATCTGATATTGATACTACGGGTAAAATATTATTTGTAGAAGATACAGGTGAATATTTATATAGTATAGATAGAATGTTTTGGAATTTGCAGCGTAGCGGTAAACTAAAACATCTGACTGGTTTAATTATTGGTGGCTTTAAAGTAAAAGAAGATGTTGGTGGCGAGCCTTTTGGCAAAACAGTTTACGAGATTATAAAAGAGAAATTGCAAGACTATAATTATCCAGTTTGTTTTAATTTTCCTGTTGGTCATCAGCGTAATAATTATGCGTTAAAATGTGGTGTCATCCACGAACTGAATGTTGCGAATGACGGTTGTGTTTTGAAATCATTGTAATTAATAAATTTTAAATATGTCAATAAGTAATAAAGAAGTCTGGCAATGTGGACCAATAGAAAATATCCCAGCATTATTGCAGCCAGTAGCACATGCGTTGCTACAAGCGCGTAATGAAGTGGCCGAAATGACAGTAAATTTTCCTGATAAATTACTGTGGGAAAGATTGGCTGGCACAGCATCGGTAGCGTTTCATTTGCAACATTTAACGGGTGTATTGGATAGGGTATTTACCTATGCCAGAGGCGAAATTCTAAACGAACAACAATTTACTTTTTTAGCTACCGAAGGCACATTAGATACAACTATTACAGTTGCCAACTTAGTCGCACAATTTGCTAAACAAGTAGATACTGCTTTGGTACAATTGGCTATTACTGATGAAAATACGTTGACTCATGAACGTTTTATTGGGCGACAAAAATTACCAAGCACTGTTATTGGGTTGTTATTTCATGCGGCAGAGCACACCATGCGACATACAGGACAATTATATGTGACCGTTAAGGTGCTAAAGAATAATATTGCACAATGATTACTATTCCTCCATACTTAAAAAAAGGTGATACGATTGGTATTGTGTGCCCTAGTGGTTATATGCCTGCTGCAAATGCTGAAACCTGTATTAAAACCCTAGAGAGTTGGGGCTATCGGGTAAAAGTTGGTAGTACATTGGGCAGTCAGTTTCATTATTTTAGTGGTAACGATAAGCAACGGATACAAGACTTACAGCAGATGATGAATGATAGCAGCGTAAAAGCTATTTTGTGTGGCCGTGGTGGTTATGGAATGAGTAGAATTATTGATGATTTAGACTTTCAAAAATTTAAGAAAAGCCCTAAATGGATTATTGGTTTTAGCGATATTACAGTGCTTCATGCACATATTTACCAGCACTACCAAATAGCAACTTTACATGCCCCAATGGCTGCTGCGTTTAACGATGGCGGTTTTGAAAATACATATATCACTTCTTTAAAAGATGCACTGGCTGGCGAAACTTCTACTTATGAATGTGAGAAACATGCGCTAAACAAAACAGGTACTGCAGAGGGCGATTTGATAGGTGGTAATTTATCTATTGTGGCGCATTTAATTGGCAGCCATAGTAGCTATAAAACAAGGCATAAGATTTTGTTTTTAGAAGATGTAGGTGAGTATTTGTACAATATAGACAGAATGTTGATTCAGCTAGAACGTGCAGAATTATTTAAGCACCTGAAAGGCTTGGTAATAGGTGGTTTTAGTGATATGAAAGATACAACGGTTCCTTTTGGTACGGATATTTACCACTTGATTAATCACCACGTAAAAGACTATAAATTTCCTATTTGTTATGGATTTCCTGTAAGCCATAATACTGAGAATGTAGCACTAAAAGTTGGTGTAAACCATGAACTGAAAGTGACAAAAATGGGTGTGAGTTTAAAAGAGATTTGGTAAGTATTTTACTAAGAATCAGTCGCTTCAATAAAAGCTCCAGTCAGAACAAAACGTACAAGTGTGCGACGCAACGATGCTGCATAGGACTACTACTGCTGATTACCTAAAAATTAATGTCTGCCGTTTATACGCTTTTCCGTGTATAACAAATCTTGTTTCCATTTGTAATACTATCTTCGTTAGTATCTCTTTTAGCACTACTTACAATGAAAAAAATAATCAGTTGTTTCTTCCTGTTACAAATAGTTGTGGCCGCATTTGCACAAACACCGCCTACATATAGTAGTGCCGATATTTTGATGCAGTTGAAAAAATTAAAAGTATTGGGTAGCGTGTTGTACGTAGCAGCGCATCCTGATGATGAAAACAATGGCTTGCTGCCTTTTTTTGCCAAAGAAAAACTATACCGTACTGCCTATTTAAGTTTAACCCGTGGTGATGGTGGGCAAAACCTGATTGGCAGTGAGCAAGGCATTGAACTTGGCATGATTCGTACGCAAGAGTTGATTGCTGCAAGGCGTATTGATGGTGCAGAACAATATTTTAGCACCGCTTACGAATTTGGATTTAGTAAAAATCCACAGGAAGCATTGCGCATTTGGGATAAAGAAAAAATATTAAGCGATGTGGTTTGGGTGATTCGTAAATATCAACCAGATGTGATTATTAAGCGTTTTCCTGGCGATGCAAGAGCTGGTCATGGGCATCATTCTGCATCGGCATTACTAGCTGATGAAGCGTTTAAAGCAGCGGCAGATCCTACTAAATTCCCCGAGCAATTTAAATATGGTGTAAAGCCTTGGCAAGCCAAACGCATACTTTGGAACACTTTTAATTTTGGTGCTACAAATACCACTAGTGAAGACCAATTAAAAATAGATGTTGGTGGCTATAATCCTCTGCTGGGTAAGAGTTATGGCGAATTGGGTGGCGAGGCAAGAAGTATGCATAAAAGTCAAGGTGAAGGTAGGCCAAGAAGACGCGGACAGATTTTTGAATACTTTACAACTACTGGCGGTGCTGCTGCCAAAACAGATTTAATGGATGACATTGATATTAGCTGGCATAGAATTGATGGTGGTGACGCCATTGCTGCGCAAATAGATCGCGTAACCACTGCATTTGACTTTCAAAAACCTGAATTAAGTGTAATGCCTTTGGTGCAGATTTATAAGGCCATAAAGACCTTACCAGAAAGCAACTGGCGCAATAAAAAACTACAAGAAGTACGAGATATTATAGAAGCATGTAGCGGATTATTTGCAGAAGCTACCACCACTCAAACGAGCGTTGCACAAGGTGATGTTTTAAAATTAACTAGCTTTTTAAACAAGCGTAATGCCGTAAAAATGGTGTTGCAAAAAATAATTTTAAGGGGTATTGATTCTACGGTAAATATTACTGTTGGACTTAACCAAAATGTGCAGCTAAATAGTAGCATTGTGGTACCATCTAATCAAAAAATATCGCAACCTTACTGGCTAGAATATCCACAATTACAAGGTAGTTTTGATGTACAAGACCAAACATTAATAGGCAAAGCAGAGAATGATGCTGCATTTGAAATGAACTTTATTGTGTCTATAGAAAGTGAAACTTTTATCATTAAACGACCTGTTGTATATAAGGTAGTTGACCCTGCCAAAGGTGAACTATATCAGCCGTTAGTTGTGTTACCCAAAATGGAATTAAATTATGTAAAAGATAATTTTGTATCGCTGAATGGTAAACCTGTAGCCACTCAGATACACTTTAAGAGCAATGTAAAGGATAGTACTTTGTATAGTATTAATCAACAGTATACTGCTAACTGGAAATACAGTGCATCAAATATTACTTATGGCACATTTAACAATGTAGAAAATTATTGGGCGGGCTCATTTATGCCAACTATAAAAACCGGCAATACTACAGAAGTAACAAGCCTTACAACGAACGATGGTAAATACAATGGCTACACAAAAACCATCGCTTACGAACATATACCTACTATTACATATTTTCCAAAAGCTAAAGCCAATTTGGTAAATGTGGATATAAAAATTATTGGTAAAAAGATTGGTTATATAGTGGGTGCTGGCGACAAAGTGCCAGAGGCATTATTGCAAATGGGTTATGATGTAAAGATGCTCACAGAAACCGACTTAACAGAAGATAATCTGAAACAATTTGATGCCATTGTAACGGGAGTAAGAGCTTATAACTTATACGAATATTTGACCAATAAGTATGAGGTGCTTATGAACTATGTAAAAAATGGCGGCAACCTGATTGTACAATATGCTAAGAGCAATACTGTAGGAAGTAGGAATATTAAAATGGGACCTTACCCGTTTACGGTAAATGCAGGATCGAGAGTAACAGAAGAAGATGCAAAAGTAAATTATTTATTACCCAATCATGCGCTGCTAAACTATCCTAATAAGATTACAGATACAGACTTTGAAGGTTGGATTCAGGAGAGAAGCACTTACCAAGCGGAGCAAGTAGATAGCCATTATGAAGCGTTATTAGGGATGAACGATACTGGTGAAAAGCAAGGAAATGGTAGCTTAATTACTACTAAGTTTGGTAAGGGTAATTTTACATATGTAAGTTTGGTATTGTTTAGAGAATTGCCTGCTGGTGTACCAGGTGCTTACCGTTTAATGGCCAATATAATTGCACAGGGAAAAGATAAATAAAACATGCAGCAGAGAAAAAACATGAGTGGTGTTATAATAATTCTGGTAGCAGTTGCACTGGGTTTTTTCTTGAAAAATGTAAAAACAGGGCTGCTTATTGGGTTAGGTTTAGGCTTATTAATGAGTGGGCTTTTGAGTAGGAATAAATAATTATGAGTTATGAATTATAAGTTAAAGTGATGGGCTTAATTCATACTTTTTCTCTTTTTCCTAACTCCTAACTTATAATTCATAATTTAAAACATGTCTAACTCACCTCTTTTTAAGTCATGGCAGCAATGGTACATATTTACCATGCTAATGCTGTTGGGTTTAATAGGTTTCTTTATTTGGTTTACAAACTATTTTGCATGAGTCATTTAGATTGGATGGTTCTTTCAGTTACGCTTGCCAGTATTATTGGTTATGGCTTGTACAAAAGTCGTACCTCTAAAAATCTAGAAGGCTATTTTCTAAGTAATAGAAGTATGCCTTGGTATTTGGTATTACTCAGCATTATGGGTACGCAAGCTAGTGCTATTACTTTTTTGTCAGCACCAGGTCAAGCTTTTACCGATGGGATGCGTTTTGTACAATACTATTTTGGGTTACCCATCGCAATGGTAATTTTATGTATCACTTTTGTACCACTTTTTAGCAAGTTAAAAGTATTTACAGCGTACGAATATTTAGAGCAACGTTTTGATATTAAAACGAGGGTCTTTACCTCTTCTCTGTTTTTAATATCTCGTGGTTTATCTACAGGCATCAGTATTTACGCACCTTCCATCATTATTTCATCTTTATTAGGTTGGGATATTTTTTGGACAAATATTGTAATGGGTGGCTTGTTAATTATTTACACGGTAAGTGGTGGTGCTAGGGCAGTAGCTTATACACAGCAATTGCAAATGGCCATCATTTTCATAGGTATGTTTGCCGCTGGCTATTACATTGTACATTATTTACCTAATGGTATTGGCTTTAAGGAAGCACTAAAAGTAAGCGGTGTAAATGGGAAACTGAATGTAATTACCACTGGTATTTCTGCAAAAGGGTTTGATTTTAAAGACCGTTATAACATTATTAGTGGCGTTATTGGCGGTTTCTTTTTAGCGCTCTCTTATTTTGGTACAGACCAAAGCCAAGTAGGCAGGTATTTAACAGCTAAAGATAATACCGAAAGTAAACTAGGCTTATTAATGAATGGCTTAGTAAAAGTGCCCATGCAGTTTTTTATATTATTAATAGGCGCATTATTATTCACGTTCTATCAGTTTAATACAGCACCTATTTTTTACAATAAATCTGTTGATGATAAAGCAAAACAAACAAGCTATAAAGCAGAATTAGCCAGCATAGAAAATAAATATAATGTAGCACAGCATCAGCAGCAAGCTTTAACTACAAAGTATGTAGCAGCAGCAAATGATAAAACGATAAAAGATAGCTTACAAAAAGCATCTATGCAGTTAACCGGTTTACAAAAGCAATACAAAGCGGTTCTAAAAAAAGCATTACCAACGTCAGACACTAACGATACCAATTATATCTTTCTGCGTTTTGTGGTTGATTATTTACCTAAAGGCTTAGTAGGGTTATTAATTGCCATTATTTTCATTGCTTCTTGGGGCTCTATTGCTGCGGCTTTAAATGCATTGGCTAGTTGCACCGTTATTGACTTTCATCTACGTTTTAGAAAGTTGCAGCACTACGATAAGGAAGATATTAAGCAATGCGAAAGTGATTATAATACCTCAAAATATTACACACTTGGGTGGGGCATTTTTTGCATTATCACGGCCGAATTATCTACAGGTATTGGTAGCTTAATAGAAGCTGTAAATGTGCTAGGCTCTTTATTCTACGGTGTTATTCTCGGTATTTTTCTGGTAGCATTCTATCTTGAAAAAGTAAAAAGTAATGCCGTGTTTTATGCAGCTATTTTGGGTGAACTGATTGTAATTACCTTATTTATTTTAGATAAATATGATGTGATAGGATTGGGCTTTTTATGGCTAAACGTTGCCGGCGCATTGGTGGTGGTGGTATTGAGCGTATTGTTTCAAACTATGGTACATAATACAGTTGTAGATAATGCTGTAGCTAAATAATATGTTAGATAATAATCCTAATAAAAAAGAGGTTAGCAACAGTTTTATGTCGCTAACCTCTTTTTGCCTCTAGGTTTAAAATATTAATTCGCAAAGCCTTTGTGAATTTGGCTTACTTAATTTCATTGTATGAAACGTCGTTCATTAATAATGATCTATACGTTTCAACTTAAAGTTTGGGATATTAGACACTATTAAAGGGAATTTCTCTACCGTCACATTACTTGGGTCTAAGCCAAAGCCTCTTTCTTCGCTTAAGCTTATTTCTTTAATCCAAAAATATAATTTCATGATAATTCGTTCGATAATTGGCAACTCATTATCCTGGCTTAAGAATTTTTCTAATACAATAATTTGAAAATCGCCTACTACATTATTTCTTTCAAGGCTAGTGTAGCGGCTAGTAATATTCACCTCTTTGTTAGATACCAAATTTTGTACTACTTGCTTCAGCATCAATGTTATTTTTTGCTCTACCCTAAAGCCTAGTCTAAACTCTACACGTATCACTTCATTTGGTACAATATGCTCTACGCTGTATTCGCAGGTGTAAGGATCATCTAATACATCTACATGTACAAACCAATATATATTAGCACGTTTTGGCTTTCTGTTTAATATTGAGTAAATAATTTTATGCTCAATTTCTTTTGGGTTATTGGCACTGGTCATATATATCAAGTGTGTTGCGTAAGTGGGAATACTTACATCTTCACTTAGCTCTTTTAGCATGGGTATATAATGTTGTAAGCGCACAAACTCTATGTACCGATTTTTAATTTTTCGGCTTCTATACCACACGTACATTACAGTAAATAAAGCACCACCCACAATGAGTGTAACGTAACCACCATGTGGAAACTTTTCTAAGTTGGCTATTAAAAAAGAGACTTCTATTGTAAAATAAGTAGCCAAATACAAGTAAATCCAAACTGGCAAAACCCTATGACTCACCAAAAAGTTAGCAAATAATATAGAGGTACTAATCATGCACAAAGTGATGGCCAAGCCATAAGCGGCCTCCATATTTGATGATTTTTGGAAAAATAACACCACACCTATACAACCAATAAATAATAACAAATTGATCCCAGGAATATATACTTGTCCTTTCTCATCTGTAGGGTAAGTGATTTTCATTTTAGGCCAAAGGTTCAAGCGCATTGCTTCAGAAATCAAAGTAAATGATCCTGATATTAATGCCTGACTAGCAATAATGGCAGCTACTGTGGCAATGATAATGCCTATTAATTTAAACCATTGGGGCATTATGCCATAAAATGGATTAAAGCCATTCTCAAAACTGATAGCCGAAATGATTTCATTGTGGTGGGATGCTAATAGCCAAGCACCTTGCCCCAAATAATTAAGTATTAAGCAAGTTTTTACAAAAATCCAAGATATGCGAATATTGCCTTTGCCACAATGCCCTAAATCGCTGTACAAGGCTTCTGCGCCAGTTGTACACAAAAAAACTGCACCCAAAATCCAGAAACCTTTAGGATAGTTTGTTAACAATTCTATGGCATAATGGGGGCTAAGTGCTTTAAAAATACTTAGGTCATCAAAAATATGCGTGCAGCCTAGTGCCGCCAACATTCCAAACCACACAATCATTATCGGGCCAAACATTTTACCAATAGAAGCCGTGCCAAATTGTTGTAAAAAAAACAAAAAACTTATGATTCCCAACACAATGTAAATAATCGTTTGTGTTGTAATATCATGTAAGGTGGGTAATTGGCGTAACCCCTCAACAGCCGATGTTACAGAAATAGGTGGCGTAATGATACCATCTGCAAGTAATGCAGCACCACCTAACATGGCAGGTATTACCAACCATTTTTTTCTACGCCTTACTAAGGCGTACAAACTAAAAATACCGCCTTCTCCACGGTTGTCCGCTTTCAAGGTCAGTATAACATATTTTACGGTAGTTTGTAACGTTAATGTCCAAATAATACAGGAAAGAGATCCGAGAATTAAATCTTCCGAAATACGTCTGCCGTTTATGATGGAATTTAAAACGTAAAGTGGTGAAGTACCAATGTCGCCATAGATAATGCCTAGCGCAATTATCAAGCCGGCGGCAGAAACTTTGTTAATGTGCTTGCTCACAGAAAAAGATTTTGCCTTGTAAAAAAATCAAAAGTATCGTTAAAACCAATGCGTCAAATTAAAAATTGCATATAGTTACCATTTATCCAATGCATATGGCTATTTATGGTACTTAGCTTGCCTATGCTGGTTTTGCTTTCTGGCTGAATTGTACTACTAACGGCTTCATTTGTTTGATATTATTATTTGTAAGTGTTTTAAAATAGCCAGCTATTCACTACTAGCACTTTTATCACCTATAAACCAATGTTCTTTATTTTTAAATAATACATTAAAAGTAGTGAGGCTACCATAGCAACGGGTGATATATTGTTGAATATTTACTTTTTCTTCATCGCTCAATTTTTTATTGCTATTAATGTTTTGTTCTAGCACACGTAAACGGTCTCGCAACATCACTATTTTGTGAAAGAAATCTTCAATAGGTATTTCTTTTGGTTTTAAGTTTTTGTCAGCAGCTTGTAGTAACATCGTTCCACCAATCCATTTATCACCAAGTGGTATAAGTTCGTTTACATCGCTCCACTGGCGTAAAATTTTCAGTAATGATGTTTCAACGGCGGATACTGTTTCTAATTCTACCGTTACATTTTCTGCAATAATTTCATCAAGGTTATTGTCGGTTTTATCTATCTCTTTTACCCCATGGTAAATAAACGAAATCAAGTAAGTAGCGTAGCGAATACCTACAATTACGCCTGGCCCAAGTTGCGTGTGTTGTAGTCTTGTGCCTATCCCTAATATCAGTTGATTGTCTTCCATATTTATTAAAATAAATGATTAGTAGTATGTAGCAATGAAATTAGGGAAGATTTATAAAACCGATTAGAAATACTCTCAAATAATGCAAAATGCACAGAATGTTTGGGACACATAATGCTTAAACAATACCCACAAAAATGCCTGAAACAATCGTATTAATTACAATCGTTTCAGGCATTGGATATACAAGCATTATTACTTACTTGCTAGGAATAATGTCAATGATAACAGTTCTATTATAAAAGCGTTCTTCTGGCAAAATATTGTCAAAAGGTGCCATGGTAATATCTTTACCATAACCTAAAGCTTCAAATTTTACACCCTTTTTACCAGCAGCGGCTAATGCTTTTTCTATGATTTGTTGTGCCTCTTTCGCTCTGTTGTGCGATAAGGTATGGTTATACTTTTCATCACCAATAATATCTGTATGACCATGAATAATGACTGTACCATTTTCAGGAATTAACGGTGTTACTACTTCAGATAAAAACTTAGCGTAACTATCAATGGTTTTATATTTATCAAAATCGAATAGGATACTGTAACGTAAGCCCTCTTGTTTTGGGTCATCCATTTTCATTAAACTTACAGAGCTTTCCTTCATAATAACCTGGCCACTTTTAGTTTCCCCAGTCATTACTACTTTATAATTACCTTGTTGGTTATTGCCTAAAATTGTTTTGCCAGGGATAGATGCTTGATCTTGGGTGTAAGGGCCATAATGTTGCACAGTACCTTGTTCATCAGTCACATCAACACTCCATATTTTTAATTGATCACTAGCGCCATCTGCACTTAAAATAACGTGACTATCTAATGGATCTTGCTGCAGTGCACTTATTTGGACGGGTTTTAAAAAGCCAGAATTAACACCACCTACTTGCATCAATAATTCGGGTGAATTACTCATGATATCTACACGTCTATCGCCTTCACGCAATAAGGCTAACTCTTTAGTAGCACCGGGTTGCTCAGATGGAATCATTGGTTTATCTCTACCTTCTGTACTAATTCTTGAGGTATTAATACCAAAATTTGTTACTAAATAGTCTTTGATATTGTCAGCCATTAACTTACCATCAACTGGATTTTTATCACTAGCACCAACTAAAGTAATAGTGCTTTGAGGATTGTTGCGTAAACGATCGCCTGTAATATTTAAAATATGATGGTACACGGCTAGCTGCCTTGCAGAACGACCAGTGTTTAAATTATCTGGTTGTGCATTCTGTAAATTTGCTTCTTTAAAAGTGCTTGCTTGTGAGGGTGTTAATTGCACATAACGACTAGGAATATTGCTAGAGCCCATGTCAAAAAACACAGAATTACGCAATGGGAAAGTTTCTTTTACCTGACGGGTTAAAGGCACCACCTTAGGCGCACGAACAGAAAACTGTATGTTTTTATTATTAACAGTAACAGTATTGGTAATTGTATTAGTAATGGTATCTGTTTTAGACATACCTGGCAATGCTGCTAAAGCGGCTACCTTTCTACTACCAAATTTTAAAGCCACGCCTGCTCTAATTGTATAAATAGCCCAAGATTCTACAGTACGTGGTTGATCGAATAAATCAGTTTGAAAAGATGCAAATGGCGATAAAGTCATTTGTGTTGGGCTAGCTTTTGCTGATAATGGGATATCCACACCCAAGCCAGCTTGCGCACCTAACATCGTTTTACGAATATCGCTGAAATCTGCTCTAACATCTGTTTGCTTGTCTTGTAAATAAGCAAATTCTTTAGATAAATTGATAGCGATAGTAGGTCCTGCAAATAGATAAAAAGCATTTGCAAATGGTGCAATGCGTAAGCTAGGTTCAATGGTGATATAACTTAATTTGGTCGATAAATTAGCTGGGCAATTACAAGGTGCCAATACTTGATCAAAAGTGCCTCCACGATTATCGAAAGCTACATTAAGCATACCGCCTAATACTTTGCCCGGCCTGTATTCTGCCAATAAAGAACCATAAGGTTTTACACTATTGCCTTTATGAAAAGCGGTAGGTACAGTTAGGTTTCCATTCAACATTTGCGTAGTACCACGATAATTGTTAAAGTTGGCAGCACCAGACTCGCCAAACCACCATTTAGGCTGTATTCTTTTAATAGTTTGTGCATTAGTAGTAATACCTGCTAGCAATAGCATCATCATTACCAATGTTATTTTTGTTGATGTATGAAACTGTGTCATAAAATTCTTTTTTAAAATGAATATGCTTGTGGTTGTAAAAGCATCTCACCGCTTTGGGTGAGATGCCATATAATAGAGGGGTTATGGTACGTTAACGGTTGTATTAACCATTGTAACAGATCC